>JANXRI010000350.1 GCA_025353085.1 Betaproteobacteria bacterium | reverse complement strand
AGAAACCGACTCCAACGCCGACAACAAAGACGAACAGTTCGACCTCGACTTCACGCTGATGACGGGCGAGCTGTCCCAATTGCTGGCTGATCTCACAGCGCTGCTTGGCGGCGACAAAGTCGAGACAGCGTAGACGCACCTTATTGATATTTCCAAAATAAGCGACAGCGCATTTTGCCCGACGCTCCCTCGCCCGCCGGGGCTGGGGGTGAGGGAATCGAGCGATGGAATGATTTATGAAAAGCTCGATAGTTGTGAAGGCATCCAGTGCACATCAGTGCGTTCGACGAAAATAATCAACGCTGTGTATGATGCCGGCTTGACGCGTAGAGCGCGCTCGCGCACTCAGAGGGGTAACAAACATGCAAAAAATTCGGCGATTTATGACGCCAGGGCTGATTGTGCTGCTCGCTGGCTGCGAACCCGCGCCACCACCGCCGCCGCCCTCGCCGTTTACGACCACGCTCGCGTTAAAGCAAGTGATGGAATGGGTGATCGATCCGGCCGCCGACGTTATTTGGGATTCGGTCAAGTCGGTAATTACCGAAAAGGGCACGCAGGAAATCGCCCCGCAGACGGACGCCGATTGGAACAAAGTGCGCGACGCCGCGGCAACCTTGATTGAAGCCGGCAATGTGCTCATGATCGACGACCGCGCGCGCGACGATAAAGCGTGGATGGCGGCGGCGCGCCGACTAAGTGAAGCGGCGGGCCAGGCGCTCAAAGCTGCACAAACTAAAAATACCGCGACGCTGTTTGACGAGGGCGGCAATATCTACAAGGCGTGCTCTGCCTGTCATGCGCAATACGCGCAGCATTTACAGGGCCCGCCTGCCGAGCCGGCGCCTGTTGTTAAGTAAATGGGTGATTCGGTGATTCGGTGATTGAGTGATTGAGGGATTGAGTTACGGGGTAACAATCACTGAATCACCGAATCACTGAATCACTGAAATCACTGAATCACTCAATCACTGAATCACATAACCACCGAATCACCAATCACCAATCACCAATCACCCAATCACTCAAAATTCTGCGGAGATACGGCGATGCGAACACAGTCCCTCGATAATTTCTGCGCCTGGATAGAGCAAACCCCGCTAAGCCAGACAATCCAGGTCACGGCGTGGAGCGTGCCTGCTGTGCAGACGATCCACATTCTCGCGATCTCCGCCATCATGGCGTCGGTGCTTATGCTCAACCTGCGCCTGCTCGGGGTCATCGGTGTCGACCGCAGCATTGCGGAAGTATCGGCGCGCATCCGGCCGGTGATCTGGTGGACGCTGCCGATTTTGCTCGTATCCGGCGTATTGTTGATCGTCGGCGAACCGGTGCGCTCGCTCGAAAATCCGATTTTCCAGTTAAAAATGTTGATGCTCATTTCGGTGATTGTGCTCACGCTCGCCTATCAAGCACCGCTAAACAAGAATAGCAAATTCTGGGACGGCGGCGGCCGCCGCAGCATTACTATTAAATTGATCTCCATCGTGTCGCTTGCGCTGTGGATTGCAATCGTGTGCGCCGGCCGCTGGATCGCTTACGTCTGAAGCAGTGGCCGCCACCGGCCTGAAACCGCGCCTCCGCATGGCGCAGCACCAAGGGGTTCGTTATGGGATTGGATGGCGTTTTTCAGTGGCTGTATGCGACCACCGCAGGCGCGGTAATTCGTGAGAACGAATCGCTGTTTCCGTGGCTGGAATCATTTCACGTGCTGGCAATCACGGTCGTCGTCGGCTCCATCGCAATTGTCGACTTGCGACTGCTCGGCATCGCCTCGCTCGATCGCGCCGTGACTCGATTGACCCGGGATGTGCTGCCCTGCACCTGGATTGCGTTTGCGGTCGCGGCGGTAACCGGCAGCCTTATGTTCATTTCAAACGCCGTCAATTACGCGCATAATTTTTACTTCCAGCTCAAGATCCTGATGCTTGTGCTGGCCGGCATCAATATGATGTTCTTCCAATTCTTCGTCAGCCGCGACATCGAAAACTGGGGCATCTCAGCGAGCACCACCCCACTGCGAGCGCGATTCGCCGGCGGCGCTTCACTCATCTTGTGGGTATTCGTTGTCGCGTTCGGACGCTGGATCGGATTCACGCTTCAACCGCATTTAATCGGCGGCTGACGGCCGCAGCAACCGCCATGGCGAATTCATCGAAATCCGCTAAACTAAGCGCGCAAATACGGTTTTAGGGGATCATTGAACAAGTCTATTTTCGTCGTTCCGGCGGACACCGGAATCCAGGGCAATCAAGCACCTGGGCTCCGGCTTCCGCCGGAGTGACGAACTTAATCAGATGTTCCTTAGAATGTGCGTGTGATCCACCGAAGGAGAGAGGTCTGATGAACAAATTACTAAGCACGGTTTTAGTCGGGTGCCTGGCGCTGACCGGCATCGAAGCGCTCGCGCAACCGGCGGCAAAACCCAAGCCCGTCATCAACCCGCCGCCGGTGGCTAAGGATTGGGCCGATCTCGCGAAGCTCCCCGACTGGAGCGGCGTATGGAATCCGAAAATCACCGACCAGGACGCGCAGATCAAGACCAATATGCCGCCGTGGACACTGCCGGCCGCTGAGTACATCAAATTTCAACTGGCCGAAGAACGCGCGGGCCGCCCGCCACCTTTGTTTACCAATTGTCTGCCCGAAGCAATGCCGGCGTGGATGCTCGTAACCCACAACTCGATGGAACTCCTGTTTACGCCAGGTCGAGTCACGATGCTCGGCGAGTCCGACGGCGCGCGTCTGCGGCGCATTTATACCGATGGCCGGCCCCACCCCGAGGACCCGGATCCAACCTTCCACGGCCACTCGATCGGTCATTGGGAGGGCGAGACGCTGGTGATCGATACGGTAGCCATATTGCCGCAGACGTTGATCGCCATCAGCGAGGCAGCCGGCCAGCCGAACAACGGCGACATGCAGATCAAGGAGCGCATCTACTTAAAAGAGAAGGACATCATGCATGTCGAACTCGAGATTACCGCGCCAAAGGTGCTGACCAAAACGTGGAAAACAACGCGCATATTTTTCCGGCAACGCGCGCGGCTGTACGATATTGTGGAAGGCGTATGCCAGGAGGGTTACTTCCGTCCTGACAAAGACAAACACGGCAATGATATATTTGTGGCCATACCGCATGCCGTCGGTGGGAACCGTGAGCCGCCAAAATAGTTTTGACAACACGTTCATCTGTGCGTAAGGAGAAATTATGAAATCATCTTCAAAAACAATCGCCGCCGGCGCCGCTATGTTGGGTCTGGTTGCCGCAGCCTGGCCGGTGGCAGCCCACCACTCAACGACGATGTTCGACCGCGAAAAATTTATCGTGCTGGAAGGCACCGTCAAGGAACTGCACTGGACCAATCCGCACGTTGCAATCTTCGTTGAAAACGCAGCGGCCAAGCCGGGCATTCCGGATGGCATGTGGGTCGTCGAATTGACAAGTCCCGGTAATCTCGTGCGTTCGGGATGGACCCGCACGCTGATCAAGCCCGGCGAAAAGGTAACCGTCGAGGTGCATCAACTGCGGGACGGTTCCAAGGGCGGGGGCTTGCGTAAAATCACGCTTGCCTCCACCGGCCAATCGTTCAACTACAATATTCGCGACCAGGAACGGCCGAATCTGGAAGGGACGGAATACAAATAAGTTGCGGCCCAGGCAGTTAATAAAAAAGCCCCGCGTCGGGGCTTTTTTATTGGCGAAACGCAACGCGACAACGCGCTAAGCGCCGTCCGCCGCCGCGGGGTTCCACTGGCCTTTGTTCATGCGTGTGATCGTTATGTTTGCAAATACGCCGGTCTGGGTGAACGGATCGCCGTCCGAGAACGATTTCGCTTCGGCGCGCGTCTTTACATTGACGATAAAGAGGCTGCCGATTGCCGTCGCGCCGTCGTCCGACTGCGTGGCGCCGGCCAGCACCAGGATGCCTTTCTGGCTTTGCAGGAAATCGCGATGCGTCTGCAATACTGCCATGCGCGCGGCGGCGGTGTTCGGCTTGTCAGTGCAGGAAATGGCCCAAAGCATGTGATTATCTCCAGTGGTTTATGATGGTTGTTGGCGTCGCCGCAGAGTCGACGCCGCAGCAGTTTATGATATTACATTTAAATCGATGCCACTCGCGAAACGGGAGAAAAGCAACGTGCTGGATAAAAGAATAAAACCGAGTTTCATCGTCAAATATCTCGATCAGTACGTGATCGGCCAGGATGAGGCGAAGAAAATTTTGGCCGTCGCCGTCTATTCGCACTACAAGAAACTTGAAACATCGCACAAAGACAGCGTCGAAATCGCCAAGAGCAATGTCCTGCTGATCGGTCCGTCCGGCACCGGCAAAACCCTGTTATGCGAGACGCTCGCCAAAATTCTCGGCGTGCCGTTCGTGACCGCCGATGCGACTTCGCTCGCACAAACCAAGTTCGTCAACGAAGAGATCGAGGCCATCCTGCAGCGGCTCGTCGACAAAGCTGACGGCAGCATTGCGCGCGCCCAGCTCGGCATCGTCTTCATCGATGAAATCGATAAGTTGAAAGCGAGCAGCGGCGAAACGCGCAGCACGTCGGGCGAAAGCGTGCAGCATGCGCTGCTCAAAATCATGGAAGGTTACCCGGCCAAGCTCGCGAACAAGGAATACGTCGACACCACGAACATATTGTTCATCTGCGGCGGCGCGTTCGTTGGGCTCGAAAGCATCATGGCGAAAACCCATGGCTACGGCTTCATCTCGACCGCCGACGACGACAACCAGAATATTCTCGACCGGCTCAACACGCGCGTGAAGCCGACGGACCTGTTCGAATACGGCCTGATTCCGGAATTCACCGGCCGCTTGCCCATCATCGCCAATTTTCAGACACTCACGCGCGATATGCTGGTGAGAATCATGACCGAGCCGAAGAATTCGATCTACAACCAGTTTCGCGAAATTTTCAGGAACGAAGGCGTCGAACTCATGATCGAGCCCAAAGTGTTCCAGCAGATTTCTGAAATCGCGATGGAATACAAAACCGGCGCGCGCAGCCTGCGCGGGATATTCGAGGAACTGATTAATCCGCTGCTCTTCATCGTGCCGGACGACCCGACTATTCAGAAAGTCGTCGTCAGCTCTTTATTCAGCGACGCGCAGATTATCCGCAAGTCAGCCGCGGCCTAACGCGGCCTCACCTCGCCGGCGAGTCACTTCTTCACGAATTGCCGGTGGCAGTCTTCGCAGGTGGTGTAGAGCACATCGCCCGCGTCCAGCGCCGCATCGACATTTTTTTCTTTGGCGGCCTTGCCCGCAACCGCCGCGGCGTCCGCCATCGCGTTGGCAAGGCGAATCCAGTCCGCGGTGCCTTCAAGTGGCGCTTCATTGGCCAACACTTTTCCCGCGTCGACCAGCCGGGATGCGCCGCTGGCGACTGCCGCCCACTCGCGCTCGCTTTTTGGCGGCGCCTTGCCGACGACGAACACGGCGTCCGACGCTGGAATAATGACTGCCTTCATCAGGCCCAATACGCGCGGCGGCGGCGCTTGCGCCAATACAAACTGCGTCAACAGCATAGTTGCGCCAACGATTGCACCGATGATGGCCGTCTTCATTGCCGTCCTTTTGAACAGGTACGTTTACAGGTTTTAGCATACGATAAATTGCGCCGCGAGCAAAGAAGCGGCGCGCATTTTTCTGTCGGAACCCGCGGCATTTGGACTGACCTTGCCTTGCCGCGCCATGTCCGCGCGGGCATACTGTCGCCTCTGTCAGCCGCGCTCCCGATGCGCTCCCCAACGAGGACACCCAATGCAACTCCAGTCGCGTTCGCATGAAGCGCCGGACATGGCCGCCGCCATGGAACTTTGCTACGCCAAAGGATGGACGGACGGGTTGCCCGTCGTGCCGCCGACGGCAGACCGCATTGCCGCCATGCTGTCAGCCGTCAAACTCGAGCCCGAGCGGCAGGTTGCTTTCATCGAAAATCGCCAGGTTTCGGTCACCGCCGAAAAAATTGCGATTAACGCAGTGCTCGCCGGATGCAAGCCTGAATACATGCCGGTGGTCGTCGCCGCCGTTGAAGCGCTCGCCGATCCGCTCTACGGCTATCATGGACCGGCCACCAGTACC
>JANXRI010000322.1 GCA_025353085.1 Betaproteobacteria bacterium | reverse complement strand
GCATTTCCTGCCCGGCTACGCGCCCGACCTCAATCCCGACGAGTTGGTATGGAGCCACCTCAAGCGCACCGGCACGGCACGACGACCGCTGCAGGCAGGTGAACGCCTGGACGAGCGCATCGATGCCGAACTGGCCGCCGTACAACGCAACCCGAAACTCATACGATCATTCTTTCAAGCTCCGTCTGTCGCCTATATTCGTGACCGGTGAGTAAATTCGCGCAATACGGAGTTGACCCACATCAACAACGATTTTTCGAATCTGCTCGCCAGCACCGATATCCCGCTCGTAGCGGTCGGTAACGATCTGCGCATCCGCTTTCACACGCCGCCTGCAACCGCGAAAATGAATCTGTTGCCCGCCGACATCGGCAGGCCGATCGGCCATATCCGGCCCTCCATCGCCGTTCACAACCTCGAGGTCCTCGTCCGCCGCGTGATCGAAACCCAGCAGCCGCTGCACGAGGAACTGCGCGACCGCGAGGATCGCTGGCATTCGCTGCGCATCTACCCTTATCGTGTCGGCAGCCACGTCGACGGCGCCGTAATCGTGCTGGTCGACATCGATGACGTGCGGCGCGGCCAGGATTTGCTGCAGCAGCAGGCGTCGATGCTGAAAGTCGCCGATCAGCGCAAGAATGAATTTCTCGCGATGCTCGGCCACGAACTGCGCAACCCGCTGGGTCCGATGGTCAATGTGCTTCAAATCCTGCGCGTGCCCGAAACGACCGCGCAGCAACGCGAACATTCGCTCGGCGTGCTCGACCGCCAGCTCGCCCAGCTAACACGCATTGTCGAGGATCTGCTCGATGCGACGCGAATTTCGCAAGGCAAGATCGAGCTGCGCCGCGAGCAGATTGACGTGAGCACCGTCCTGCGCGAGGCGGTCGAAACAAGCCGCCCGGCACTGGAAGCTTACGACCATCGCTTTGAACTCGCTCTATGCAGCGAGACGGTATATGTTTATGCGGATCCCCTGCGGCTGACGCAGGTGGTGGTAAATCTGCTCAACAACGCAGCCAAGTTCACGCCTAAGAACGGCTCGATCCAACTTGCATGCCGCCGCGCCCTCGATCATCCGGACCAGGTTGAAATCAGCGTCCGTGACAACGGCATAGGCATGTCCCCCGAATTGCTCGCCCATGTGTTCGAGTTGTTTACGCAGGGGGACACCTTCGAAAACCGCCGGCGCGGCGGCCTTGGCATCGGTCTCACGCTGGCGCGCAGGCTGGTTGAAATGCACGGCGGCATAATAAAAGCGCACAGCGCCGGCGAGGGCCAGGGCAGCGAACTCGTCGTGCGCCTGCCGCTCGCGGATGCATCGGCGCCGGCCGCGCCGGGGCGTCTAACCAACAGCGTAAATCACGCCGTGGGCAACTGCCGCATCGTGGTGATTGAAGACAATATCGACCAGGCGCATACGCTGGCAGCGCTGCTTTCACTCTGGGGTTATGAAGTTAAGACGGCGGGCGAAGGCATGGCTGGCATTACGCTGGCTCAGGAGTTCAAGCCGGATATCGTCCTCGTCGATCTCGGCTTGCCCGGCATCAGCGGGTATGAAGTCGCGCGCCGCCTGCGCAATCATCCGGAACTCAGAAATGTCTGCATCGTCGCCCAAACGGGCTGGGGCGAAACCGCCGATCGCCGCCGCACCAAAGAGGCAGGGTTCGACCATCACCTCTTAAAACCGCTCGATCCGGAAGAACTGCGCTCGATTGTCGCGCGCGCAAAGCGGTGAGTAAAAAAAACCAGAACAGTTAGATTAGCACGGCGGCCGCGCCGTTCGTTATGACGAGTCCTGCTCGTTTAAAGCGCAGGTGATTTTGCAAGTCCTCTAAACGCTCCGCCGGTTGTAGTGCGCGGCATCCCTGCCCGCGCAAACTCACTATGCATTAGGCGCGTCGTCGGCGCGGTCCAGTGCGGGCCGCCTTGGGTGTACCGCGCTGGTCCCGCTTTGTTTCCTCCAACCTCGCCGTCCACCGGTTGTGTGCTCTCGTAGCGCAGGCGCCCGGCCTGCATTGGTCGACGGAGGGCAGGCGAGGCGCCTGCGCCACATCTTTTTAGATCGACATGTCGCTCTGCAGACTTGCTCGTCGTCCTACTCTGCAAACCGATGCAGTCCGATATCCGATAGTGCGCCTGTACCTTACCCTCTCTCGCGTAAAAGTTATCCGCGTCGCACGTTTGCATCAAGGAGCAAGCGATGTCGTCGGTCGGAATTTGTCTCGCCTTGGTGCGCGGACACGGACGATCAGCGTTACGTGCGCGAGACATCCGAAACGTTTTTTCCGCCCGGCGCACATTGAACTTAAGCCTCGACCTTATTTGTTTTCCCTCGCAGTGAAACCACAGGAGATTGTTATGACCAAATTAAAATCCTTGCACCTAGCGCTGGCAGCCGGATCGCTGGCTATCCTGGTCAGCGGATGCGGCACAATGGATCGCATGATGGGCCATTCGGCCGCCACCGATCGCTCGTCGGATCGGGCTGGCTCCGCCGATCGCGCCGCCAGCGACAGAAATAGGTCGTCTGATGGCTCGGGTATGTCGTCTGAGCGCGCAGGCTATGGGGGCGGTACTGCCTCGGCCAGCACCCCCGCCGCCGTCGATCCTTTCGCGCGCGGCTATGTTCCCTTCCCCGCCAGCGCTAATGAATCAGCCGGCATTCTCGGGCAGTCATTCTTCTGCCAGCAGCATTACAACCAACCGGGCTGTCAATCCGGCGATTCGACACCGATGGATAGCCGGCGGCCGTAGCACCACGCGGCAGCGAGAGTCCGGCACTCAGGTTGGACGTGCCTGGACGGTCGCATCAAGGCAGACGAATGGCGCACCCAGGTGCGCCATTTTGTTGCACTAAATAATTTCCCGCGGGCGTTATTCACGCGCGCTAACGCAAATGCGTCTCGTCCTACAGATCGATTAGCGACTGTCTGGTTTCAGTAACCCGACATGCGTGAGACTTTCCATACCAGAGAATTGGGAAGGCAAAGCCTTGATAAGCACTAGCGATATCCTGAACGCCAAAATTCTGGTCGTGGACGATCAGGTGCTGGGCGCGCGAATCCTGGCAGAAATGCTCCGGGAAGTCGGCTATACACAGGTTACCCAGACGACCGATCCATTCCAGGTTTGCGCGCTCCACCGGGCGAACCGCTACACGCTGATTCTGCTCGATCTCCAGATGCCGGGCATGAATGGCTTTCAGGTCATGAAAGAGCTCAATGCGATAGAGCGTCAAGGGTATACGCCGGTACTCGCATTGACCGCCGAGCCGGCATTCAAGCTGCATGCCCTGAAAGCCGGCGCTAAAGATTTCATCAGCAAACCTTTCGACGTTGAAGAAGCCTTGACGCGGATTCGCAACATGCTCGAAATTCGGCTGCTGCACGAGAACGCGCGTAACGCTGCCACTACCCTCGAAATTTTGGCGCAGCAAGACCCCCTGACCGGGCTTGCAAACCGGCGGCTGCTGACCAAGCGTATTTCCGCCGCGATGGCCAATGCGCGGCGTACGAAAGGCGCCATGGCGCTGATCTATCTCGATCTCGACGGGTTCAAAGAGGTCAACGACAACTTTGGGCACGGTGTGGGTGATGCGCTACTGGTGCTCGTGGCGCGGCGCCTCGAATCCGTGGTGCGTGAAGAGGACACCGTTGCGCGGGTGGGCGGGGACGAATTTATGATCGCGCTGTGGCATGTTGCCAATGCCGCGGACGTGGCCGTGGTGGCGTCGAAAGTGGTCGAGGTTATTGCGGTGCCGTATGACATTGAAGAGCGGACAATTCTTATTACGACCAGCGTGGGTGTCGGCGTATATCCAACGAACGGCGAGGATAGCGACACCTTGATGCAGAGCGCGGATAAAGCCTTGTATGCGGCGAAGCATGCGGGCAAAAACGTTTTCAGGATTTCCGGTTACAGCAGGATGCCGCTCGCGAGAGTCGCCTAGCCGAACGGCAGTGCTTGTAGTCTTTAGTCCTACCGGCCAATCGGACTATACCCACTATGCCATGCGCATTTTGATGGGCAAACTGCACCTCGCAGATAGCTTCAGGACGCGCCACGATGCCCAATACCCGGATGATTTTGGAAGCCCGCTGTAAACAAGCGCGCGGCAAGTTATGCAAGTGGTGGGGCCGGCTCGTCGGCAGCCAAAGCCGGGAGTTCATGGGCGATCTGATCATCGTCGAGGGCAAGCTGCAGGAATACTACGCCGGCTCTATTGCGCTCGGCGCGCACCGGCGGACAAACAGCCGGCTATTTCGCGAGCGCCGCTGTGCCTTCCATATTGTCGCCTGATTCGACGGCGCTGGCCCGCTATAGCCACCCTCGCCGCGGCGACAACGTACGTCATTATTCGGTCGTGCGCTTCGACAAGGGTGCGCGCCTGCTGGCTTTTTGCTGCGCCGCGGTTTACGCCGTTCTGAGCGGCGGTTTCATCCTCGCCGTCGTCAAAGCGACTTTAAGACTCTGAGCGCTGCTGTCTTACCGTGCCCCCTCGCAACGCGCGGGACGACGGCTGGCGATTGCGACTGCGTCTTTACTGTGCGCCGTTTCATGTTTAGCCGAATAGGCCCCCTCCGAATGACTTTCAATGCCGCCAATCGCAATCCGCAGTCCACTGCGGATTCGCCTTTGCTGTCGGTCGATGTGCAGCGATGAAAATCGGCATGGTCGGCCTCGGTCGCATGGACGGCAACATGGCGCAGCGCCTCGGGCGGCGCGGCATCGATTGGCCGGCGTGGCGCGTTTACTTTGGCGACGAACGTTGCGTACCCGTAGACGATCCGGAGCGCAATTCAGGCATGGCACTGGCCGCATTGTTCGCTCACGTGCCGGTGACCCATGAACATTTCCATGCGATACCGGCCGAACGCGGCGCATGCGCGGCGGCGAACGACTACGCCGCGTTGCTCGCTCGCGTGCCGACATTCGATCTGGTCTTGCTCGGCCTCGTTGAAGACGGCCATACCGCGAGTCTGTTTCCCGGCGCGGACATCGGCATAGCGGTCGACGCACCCGCCGTGCTGCCGGTGTTCGATGCGCCAAAGCCGCCGCGCGAACGTGTGAGCTTGAGTGCGATGCGGTTGAGCCGCACGCAACAGGCATTGTTTATCGTGAGCGGCGCCTCCAAGCGCGCCGCTATCCAGCGTTGGCGCGGTGGCGCCGATATTCCGGCGCCGCACATTGTGCCCGCAGGCGGCGTTGATATTATTGTCGAGGCGGGGCTGCTTGAGTAGTTTTTGCTC
>JANXRI010000295.1 GCA_025353085.1 Betaproteobacteria bacterium | reverse complement strand
GAACGATTGGCCGAACGTCTTCGTAAACTTTTGCGCGAGCACCCGCCCGATCAGATCGGTCCCGCCGCCGGGTGCGGCAGGCACGATGATGCGTACGGGCTTGAGCGGATATTGCTGGGCGAATGCGGCCAAACTAACGTTAAGCGCAAAAAACACGATGCAAATGCATCTGGAAGTCGATAAACAGGTCATGTTGAAAAGTTGTCGAATAAGTATTACGCGAATGCTTGTCGGAGAAGCCCGGTGGTGTTACATCGTCGCCCTTCCGATTTGCAAAATGTTGGATTGCAAGACCTTGACTCCGTTGTTATATAGCATGGCATTGCTACGATGATAGACCTGACTCCTTTGACTGGTCTTACACTCAACGACTAAAGAATCGCTGGAGTTGGGAAGACGTTCAAGGAAGTTATATCCGTGCGGGCACAGATCGCCTGCCTTTTTATAGCACGCATCTTTTGTCCACCAAATGCCGCTACAGCGTATCGAATACGCCTGCCTGCCATTTGGGCCGAGGAAGTCAGTTGGGGCATAAGCAACACATGAAGTAAGCAAGAAAACCAGAAATATGGATAGAGCTCGCATTCATATTTCCTTAACGAAACAAAATGCCCCTCGCGGGGAGGGGCATCAAGTTACCGCTCGAAAAATAATTATTTTCCGATCTGCCGACTAACCGCGTTCTCTTGCTGATTAAGCGTTTTTTGTTCCTGCTTGGTGATGTGACCGCCATTTTGTGAGGCCATTGCCCGTTCTTCGTTGCGGATTTGGCGGTCTTCCTTGTGGAGATTCTGCGCCTGGGCTTTTGAAATCTCCCCCTCTTTTCGCTCCTGGTTGATGCGCTTGTCTTGATTGTTCAAACGATTATTCACCTCAGCGCGACGGGGATGATCTGCTTTCCAGTCTTTCTCCGCAGCCAGAACGCTGCCCGCTGCAGCGAAGACGAATGCGGAGGTCACTGCGAGTATTAATGCCTTAGTGGTAAACATGGTCAACTCCTTCGGATGGATTGAGAAAAATGGGTTTTATTACTGATGCAGTCCCATTAACGACCGACTTTATACTCCCGTAGACACGAGGGCACAGCTGTTTTGTAACCAAGTATTTCGGCGTTATTTATCCGACTGTGCGCCAAATCAGCGATGCTGAAGGTGTTTCCCGTTCTCGCGTTCCTGCTTCAGTTCACGCTCCTGTTGGCGCTCTTTCTGCCGCTGTTGCATCAGTTCGCGCCGTTGCTGCTGCTTTTCCTGCGCATCAAGCTGCTGTCCTTTTTTAGAGGGAGAAAACGCTTTTTTTTCTTGCGCTTCCCCTGGCTGACGCTGCGCACGCTCCTGCACGTGGCGCTGATGTTGTTGCTCGAAGCGTTGATAGAATTGCTGACGGCGCTCGGCGGCCTTTTTGTCGACTTCGGCATGGCGTGCGTAAAAAGCCGGCGGGCGCGCCAACAAGCGCGGGGGCGCGCTGCCATTTTGATGCACGAACGCCGTCTGGCCGGGTTTGACCGGCACTTCGCCTTTGGGGTTTCGTATAAACGACTCGCCATCGTTGACCTTGTCATACGTACCCGGGTCATGCTCGAGCTTCTGGCCCGGTTCGGGCGTCGGGTAGTAGGCGGGCTCGTGGTCGGTGCCGCGGATGCCGATCGTGGCGGTCGGCGTCCGGATCATGTAGCCCGCGCGATTGGTCCGCCCGATGTAGCCGGTAATCGAACGAAATGCGCCTTTCAGAAGATTGAGCACGCTGCTGTTGTCCGTCGCGTTCCCATCCGGGTTGTAGCGATACCTGGTGAACATGACCTGCGAATCCTGACGTAGCGTCAGGCTGGCGCCATCCACCATCGTGAGCAACGCCCAGGCCTCTCCGACCGTTTTGACCGTGTCGCCCTCGTTTAACTCCATCCCGGTCTGCGCCATGCGATCGGCGCTCGCCGACACGATACGTACGTCGCCCTCGAGCGAGTCGATCGTGCCGACCGCGGCATAGGCCGGCAGGTGCAGCAGCCACAACAATGCCAGTGCAATAATGCGATGCATCATGATTTTGAAAGTCCCCGCGCACAGCGGGAGCTGTGCATTCTTTAACAACGGCGCAGTGAACGTTGCGGTTGACCGGTGCGAAAATGCGGCGACGATTGCCTGGAGTCAATCCTCAACTGCGGAAATCCAGGCACTGAAAAAAAAGCGCCGATCCCGTATGTCGCCTGCTCGTATCTGCCTTAGCTCTTGCTCGAACCGGCTGCTCTGGCCAATACGTCATGGTCGCTTTCCGTCGCATGCGAGTAGTTACGGGAAAACGCAACGAGCGCCCGGTCAAAGTTGTCACTCTTGCCTAAATAACCGCTGATCATCGCGGCATCACCGGTTTTCGCATGGGCACGTGCGAGCGCCCAACCGCAGAATCCGCCGTACGTGATGAAATCCGAAGGCTCGAGCGCATCGATATTTACCGACGTTTTCATGTCGCGTAGTTGACGAACATAAAAATCGAATCCGGGCGCTCCCGTTGACGACCATCCCAGGAATATATCGCTCGCCGATTGCATCGCGCGCTGTCCGACCACGACCCGTTGAGCGTGATTCGCATATCTGCTTTTCCCTGCGTACGGTTCGAGCACGGAAGCGCGAGCCTCTTTAAGCTGCAGAAACAAAGGTTCGTCAGCCTCTGCCAGTCCCAGCGCAACCGCACACCGGGTGCCTACACTTCCGACACCAACGACTTTCATCGCTTCGTCGACAAAATGGTAGCGGTCCAGCAGTGCCCGCCGCTCATCGGGTAGCGAGTTGCGGTAGCGCTCGAGCGCATGCGCGACACTGATATAACCCTCATGCCCCGGCGCATGGAACACGAGTGGCGGATCGTCTTTTATCTTAAGAACACTATTTTTCATTACGGTCATCTTGGGCAGCCGGTGTCCTGCCGTATGGACATGGACAAGACCCGCGGTCTGTTCGCTCAGCTGCCTGATGGCTAGCCGGCTGACCATATCGACCACGTCCCGCGCGTTTATTCGCGCATGCCAGATCTCTATGGGTGGGAGGCTGGAATACTCCCAAAGCTTCTCCCGATAGGTGCGCACGGTCGCCAGAACCGCATCCGTGCAGTATCCCGCGGTGAATCCGCGGTAGCGTCCGGCTACCATGACACTCGCGGCAAGCCGCTTGATGTCCCACTCCCACGGAGCGGGAAGTGTTTCATCGAAGTCGTTCACATCGAAGACAAGGTTGCGTTCGGGGGTGGCGAAGCCGCCAAAGTTCATGAGGTGCGCATCCCCGCAGGCTTGCACCCGGATTCCGGTGGTTGGCGTGCCGCCGAGGTCGAAGGCCATGATTGCGGCGGCGCCGCGTAAAAATGCGAATGCAGACTGGCGCATTCGTTGGTAGCGGATTGGCAGCAGTTTCTTGACTCGCCCGATATCTGTCTTGCGCAGGATCGCGATTGGATCACGCCCGCGCTTGGCAGGCTTCCAGGCGCCGTGCACAGCCCGTCCAACCTTCTCGCGCAGCGCCTTGCCTGCTTGTATGCGCTCTGCGCGAGTCGCCCATGACGACTTTGAAGCCTTAGCCATATTCAACTCTCTGGAATGCACAGCGGAAATCGGCTGACATTAAAAACCGCGGGTCCTGCGCTTCATCAGGGCCGGCGTCGATGCAGCCATTCTCCGATCGATGGTCGCAGGATCATCACGCTATCATTAATATGGGGATCATTCTCTGGAAATTGCCTATCTACCTTTCCCCTGCCAACACGACAGGATCGTGCGCCGTGAATCGCCTGGTTCGATCCGAGCGTTACAGATTTTTACAATATATCGGGTGTCAGCGCGATGTTAGCGTCATCCGGCATGACTAAACTATCGTTAGAGAATGAAGCCGTGGTACGATTTGCGGCACGCCGGGATTGTTCCAATCCAACTGCGTTTTCGAACGGATAAACCAATGCGCAAAGCCTACGCCGATCGAATCCGTGGTGCGGCACTCGCTGCAATCATTTGCGGTCTCGCCGCCTGTGCATCGCTCGGTCTGGACGGACAGCCCCAACGTGTGGAACCCCGCAACCACGCCGACAACATCCAGTCGCAACTGCAACTACTCAACCGGGTGACGTGGGGCGCGAGTCCTGCATCGGCACAGCAAATTGCCGCCACCGGCAGCGATCGCTTCCTGGATCGGCAACTCCATCCCGCAGCAGTCGCTGTGCCGCGAGAAATCGAGGCCCAGATCGACGCGATGACGATTTCGCAGCGCCCGCTGGCGGATCTCGTGTTCGATCTCGAGCGGCGCCGCAAGGAGGCCGATGCGATTGTCGACGTCGAGCAGAAGAAGACGGCCCAGCAAGCCTATCAGCAGGAACTGAATCGCATCGCACGCGAAGCCGCGACGCGTTCGCTGCTGCGCGCGCTGTATTCGGACAACCAGTTACAGGAGCAGATGGTCTGGTTCTGGATGAATCACTTTAACGTCCACCAGTACAAGAGCAACGTTCGCGTGCTGCTCGGCGACTACGAGGAGCGGGCAATTCGCGCCCATGCGCTCGGCCACTTCCGCGACCTGCTGGCGGCCACGGCGCATCATCCCGCCATGCTGCGCTACCTGGATAACGAGCAAAACGCGGTGGGTCATATCAATGAAAACTACGCGCGCGAGTTGATGGAGCTGCACACGTTGGGCGTCAATGCCGGCTACACCCAGCTCGATGTGCAGGAACTTGCGCGCATATTGACCGGGGTCGGCGTCAACGTCGGCGGAGTCGCGCCGAACGTTCGTCCCCAACTGCAAAGCCAGTATGTGCGCAACGGATTGTTCGAATTCAATCCAAACCGTCACGACTACGGCGACAAGGTTTTTCTGGGCCAGGCAGTCAAAGGGCGCGGCTTGGCCGAAGTCGATGAAGCCATCGATCGCCTTGCGCGAAGTCCGGCAACCGCGAGCTTCATCAGCCGCAAGCTTGCCGTCTACTTCGTTGCCGACGATCCACCGCCGGCACTCGTCCAGCGCATGGCGCGCACCTTTCAAACCACCGACGGCGACATTGCTGCCACCTTACGTTCCCTGTTCGACTCACCCGAGTTCACGAATTCACTGGGCCGCAAATTCAAGGACCCGATGCACTACGTGGTCTCCGCGGTCCGGCTCGCTTACGACGACAAAGCCATTCTGAATACGGGACCGATGATCAACTGGCTTAACCGTTTGGGTGAGCCCTTGTACGGCCGCGCGACACCGGACGGCTACCCGATGAACGAAGCCGCCTGGGCGAGTCCCGGCCAGATGGCCACGCGTTTCGAAATCGCGCGGGCGATCGGTTACGGCAGCGCGGGGCTGTTCAAGACCGATGGTCCGCAACCCGTCGAGCGCGCGGCGTTTCCCCAGCTTGCCAACGCACTCTATTACGGGTGGCTGCAAAAAGGGCTCAGCCCGGCCACGCGTCAGGCGCTCGACCAGGCCAACTCCCCGCAAGAGTGGAACATGTACTTGCTCGCATCTCCCGAATTCACGCGCCGTTAATCGAAGCGAGGCCGAATCATGCAACGTCGAGCGTTACTCAAATACCTGGCCGTCGCGCCGTTCCTGTCGACGGCGGCGCGCCTTTATGCCGCACCACAAACCACTCCCAGGCTGCTGGTGGTCTTCATGCGCGGCGGTTACGATGCGGCCAATTTGCTGGTGCCGATATCGAGTGATTTCTATTATCAGGCGCGGCCCAACATCGCGGTGCCCAAACCGGGCGCGGCTCTGAATACCGCGTTGCCGCTCGACAGTGACTGGGGACTGCACCCGTCGTTGCGCGACACCCTCTGGCCCCTGTATCAAAAAAGCCAGGTCGCGTTTATTCCATTCGCCGGGACCGACGACCTCACGCGCAGCCACTTCGAGACCCAGGACAGCATCGAGCTTGGACAATCGCTCGACGGCAGCCGCGACTATGGGTCCGGCTTTCTGAACCGGCTCGTCGGCGTTCTGTCCGGCACACGTGGAATTGCGTTCACCGATCAACTGCCGGTCGTCCTGCGCGGTGACGCGCAGATTCCCAACATGGCGCTCAAATCGGTGGGCAAACCCGGGGTCGATGCGCATCAAAGCGCCAATATCGCCGCGATGTACCAGAACACGTCGCTCGGCGCGCAAGTCAGTGAAGGTTTTCATGTGCGCGATGAAGTCATGCAGGAAATGTCGGCCGAAATGGAAGCGGCAAGCCGCAATGCGATAACCACCAAAGGGTTCGAACTGGAAGCGCGACGCATTGCGAAAGTCATGAAGGATCAGTACAACATCGGTTTTGTGGACGTGGGCGGCTGGGACACGCACGTCGGAGAAGGTGGCGCGAGCGGTTACCTCGCCGGGCGCCTTGAAGAACTCGGTCGCGGCCTGGCCGGGTTCGCCGACGAGATAGGGCCTGCGTGGCAGGATACGGTCGTCGTTGTCATCAGTGAATTCGGCCGCACCTTCCGCGAAAACGGCAATCGCGGCACCGACCACGGCCATGGCAGCGTGTACTGGATACTTGGCGGCGGGATACGTGGCGGTCGGGTGGCGGGAGACCAGGTCCGCGTTGCGCAGAACACCTTATTCCAGAATCGCGATTATCCCGTTCTCAATGAATACCGCGCGGTATTCGGCGGGTTGTTTACGCGAATGTACGGCTTGAACTCTGCCCAGCTTGATCGGA
>JANXRI010000258.1 GCA_025353085.1 Betaproteobacteria bacterium | reverse complement strand
GCGCTGTAGTCGGACGGCGTAGACAGCAGCTTCTTGCTGTAAACCGTACCTTCCTTCGAAATCATCACGATATCGGTAAACGTGCCACCAATATCGACGCCTAACCTGGTTTCCGGCTTGTCCATTCCGCTCTTGATTAGGTGAAAATGATAAACCTCATGTCGCATGAGGCCGCCATGCCGCTCCGAACGCAAAAACTATAGGTGACAACGCCTCCAGCGAACAACCGATTTGTATAGGCCTTATAGATAACTTAAACTCATGTATACATGAAACGAAATCTCCCACCGCTGGTGGCTTTGCGTGCCTTCGAAGCTGCCGGCCGCCACTCGAGCTTTTTGCAGGCGGCAGCCGAATTGAATGTCACCCAAAGCGCCGTGAGCCGCAATATCAAAGTCCTAGAAGGATTCTTGAAGCGGCAGTTGTTCACTCGGCTCACACGACGAGTGCAGTTGACGGCTTTCGGCCGCAGCTACTTGAGCGCGATCTCGTCAGGCCTGGACGTAATCGAAGATGCAACGGGCGAGGCTCTTTCGCCGAAAACGACACTCAAAGTGACGATCATGCCGACGACCGCCAATCTCTGGCTGCTGCCGCGACTATCGACGTTTACCGAAACGCATCACGACATCGAAGTCGACGTTGCGACTTCCATCCAGCCAGTCGATTTTGCCAAAGACGATGTCGACGTGGCGATCCGACTTGGACGTCGCCCTGGCCAGCATTATGGGCGCGAGCAACCGCGCATCCCGCACGAAATGGTCACAAACTGGAACGGCGTCTATGCGCACAAACTATGCAGTGAGGTCCTAGTCCCCGTGTGCAGCCGCGGACTACTTCGGGACGGCCCGCCACTCAAGACGCCGGCCGACCTTCGCCATTATTCAATGATTCACGTCGCGGGCAGGGAGTCGGCTTGGCCAGATTGGCTGAGGGCGGTTCATGCTAGCAACGTAACTGGAAAAAGCAAGCTCGTATTCGGACATTTCTTTATGGCGTTGCAGGCCGCAAGAAACCATCGGGGAATCGCAATTGCATCGGCCCTTCATTTGCAAAGCCTAGAATGGCTGGATGAACTTGCGTTCCCATTCAGTGCAAGGGTGAAAAGTGCCGGAGATTACTACTTCCTATGCCGCGAGCGTGACACGGGTTTGCGTAAGATACGATTGTTCCGTCGATGGCTGGACTCGCAGGTGCGGCAATGCCGTCCAATCTGATCGAAGATTCCGCTTACGACCGACAAGTCTCGCCCGAGCGCGAAAGACCTTTATGAAGGTCTTGGATTTTTTGCCTCGCATGAAGGCATGAAATTGCGCATCGACCCCGGCCGTTAAACTGATTGCGCGGTCGCAGCTGGGCTTCCACTTAGGCCCTGAAGGAAATTGCAGATAACACGAGCGAAACCCGGAATAAAGCGTAGATCGTTCCGCTTTTGGCCGATTCTCTCTACAATGGCCGCCGCACTTATCTGCCCTGTTCAATTTTCCGCCGAATCCGGCATACCGCGATCTCAAATGAATACCGCAACACTGCGACCGCATCAAATGAGTCTTCAAGAAGCGATCGTACGTATAGGCGACGGCCGTTTGACTTGCGAAGCGCTGGTTCGCGATTGCCTTGACCGGATTAATGAACGCGAATCGCAAGTGCAGGCGTGGGCGCTCCTCGATCCGGAGCTCGCAATTCGCACGGCGCAGCAATTGGATAGAACACCGCGCGGCGGCTTGTTGCACGGCATTCCAATTGGCGTCAAGGATGTAATCGAAACCTTTGATCTGCCGACTGCATACGGTTCGCCGATTTATCGCGACCATCGACCGATTGCGGATGCAGGATGCGTCGCGATGGCACGCGCTGCCGGCGCGGTGATACTCGGAAAAACAGTCACTGCGGAATTCGCATCCAGCCATCCAGGCAACACAACGAATCCGCACAATCCCGCGCACACGCCGGGCGGCTCGTCGAGCGGTTCCGCTGCGGCCGTCGCCGACTTTATGGTCCCGCTCGCGCTGGGCACCCAAACCGGCGGCTCGGTCATCAGGCCGGCAAGCTTTTGCGGCATCATCGGCTTCAAGCCAACTTTCGGCCTCATCACGCGCGCGGGTGTGAAACAGCTTTCCGATTTCCTCGACACGGTCGGCATGTTCGGCCGCACGGTCGAGGACATCGCCATTTTCACGGCGGCGCTTTGCGGCAGATCAGAGTTTGTCCGCATTGACGAAGCGGCGCCTCCGCGCGTCGGCTTATTTTGCATGGATGATTGGCCACCCCGCGAAGCGCCAACCGTCGAAGCCGTCGAGAACGCCCGCCAACTTCTCCTGAGCCGGCACTGCGCTATGAATGAATGCGCGCTGCCCGCGTCGTTCACGGCGCTTGGCGAGGCGCATCACGAAATCGAGTACTTCGAGCTCGCACGCGGGCTGCAGCATGAATTCCGCTGTCACGCGAACGAGTTAACGCCCGGATTAAGCGCGCGCATTCGCGAAGGACTCCGAATTTCCGGCAAATCGTACGAACAGGCATTGCGCTTGGTGCACGAATGTCGCGCAGCGGCCGATCATTGGTTCACTGACGTCGACATGCTGCTGGCGCCGAGCGCGCCGGGTGAGGCGCCGGCTGGACTCGCTACCACGGGCAAGGCGACATTTAACCGTATGTGGACACTGCTCGGCTTACCGGCAATCACCCTGCCAATGCACCGTGGCCCGCAAGGGTTGCCGGTTGGTGTGCAATTGATCGGCCGTCGTCATAAAGACCGGCGTCTGCTCGCTCACGCGGAGTGGATGTTCCGCAGTGCCACCCTAAGCCCATGAGCGAGCTGACAGACACCGTCAAGGCCGCGATCGCGCAAGCGATGCCGCTCGCGCAACGTCTCTTCGATGAACTGCGGGAAAAAACGCGCGACGGTGCGGGTGTGAGCCGTGAATCGTACGGCACGGGAGAAGAGATCGGCCATGACGTCGTGAAACGCGCAGCCGCGCACCTCAATCTTGAAACTCACGTCGATTTCGCGGGCAACCTCTATATGACGCTGCACGGCGCGAATCGTGCCCTGCCGGGCTGGATTACCGGCTCGCATATGGACTCCGTGCCTTGCGGCGGCAATTATGACGGCGCAGCGGGCGTGATCGCCGGCATTACGGCAATCTCGGCGTTGCGTGCGCAAGGCATCGTACCGGCCCGCGACATTACCGTCATGGCCGTGCGCGCAGAAGAAGCGAGCAGTTGGTACGCGGGCAGTCACGGCGGGCACATCGGCAGCCG
>JANXRI010000222.1 GCA_025353085.1 Betaproteobacteria bacterium | reverse complement strand
CGCTTCGTAAAGCGCCAGCGGCCGTCGCTCGAGGCGCAGCTCGCCAATCTGGCCGATGAAATCGCCTACAACAACCACGATGTGGACGATGGCTTGCGCTCCGGCCTCTTGACCCTGGAACAACTAGCCCGGGTGAAAATTTTCGGCCGCCACATGCAAGCCGTGCGCCGCGAGCATCCGAAAATCGACCCGCGACGGCTGGTGCACGAGACTGTACGCCGCATGATCGGCACGCTGGTGACGGATCTCACCCGTCAATCCGCCAAGAGTATCAAGGCGCACGCGCCGCGCGACATCCATGACGTGCATGCAGCGCCTCCTTTAATCAAGTTCAGCGCCGCCGTCCAGCGCGAACAACTGGAACTCAAGCGTTTTCTGCGCGTGAATCTTTACCATCACCATCAAGTTGCGCGCATGACCAACAAAGCGCGGCGCATCGTGCGCGACTTGTTTCACGCCTTCTTCGATGAACCCCAATTGATGCCGCCCCAGTATCACGCGTCAGCCGCCGCCGACACCGCGCGCACCGTGGCCGATTACATCGCCGGCATGACCGACCGCTACGCCATTCGCGAATATCGCCGCTTGTTTGCCGTTGAGGCGATTTAACCGTGGTTGACGCGGCGCAACAATCTGTGCTGCTTTACTGCGGTAAACCCAAGAATTAACACGACTTTTCAAAGCCTTGAAGTCTCGTGTGCTAGGCTGTATATTTGGCGGGTTTCCCAGCATTTGTTGCCCCCACCCGCCGGTCGCTATTTGCCCGGCTTTTTTTGACACCAGAGGTAGAACTTGAATCAGCCGCCCCTCGCCCAGGGACTTTACGATCCCGCCAACGAACACGACGCCTGCGGCGTTGGGTTCGTCGCGCACATCAAGGGCAAGAAATCCCACTCCATCGTGGAGCAGGGGCTGCAGATACTCAAAAATCTGACGCATCGGGGTGCCGTTGGCGCTGATCCGCTCGCCGGCGATGGCGCCGGCATATTGTTGCAGATTCCGGACGCGTTTTTGCGCGAAGAAATGGCCAAGCAGCGCATCAAGTTGCCACCTGCCGGTCAATATGGCGTCGGCATGGTATTCCTGCCCCAGGAACCGGCGTCGCGACTCGCGTGCGAGTACGAGATCGAGCGCGCCATCAAAGAAGAGGGGCAGATACTGCTCGGCTGGCGTGACGTCCCTTGCGAGAACTCAGGGCTGGGTGATTCGGTCAGGAAAATCGAGCCGGTTATCAGGCAGGTATTCATCGCCCGCGGCAGAGGCGTCACTGTCACCGACGCACTGGAACGGAAACTGTACATCATACGCAAGAGTTCGGGCCACGCGATTCAAGCGCTCGATCTCGCGCATGGCAAAGAGTTCTACGTGCCGTCGATGTCGGCGCGCACCGTAGTCTACAAAGGCATGTTGCTGGCAAACCAGGTCGGCACATACTACAAAGACCTGCAGGACGCGCGTGTGATTTCCGCGTTGGCGCTCGTGCACCAGCGTTTCTCGACCAATACGTTTCCGACTTGGGATTTAGCGCATCCGTTTCGCCTGATTGCGCATAACGGCGAGATCAATACCCTGCGCGGCAACGTCAACTGGATACGCGCGCGGCAGGGCGCGATTTCCAGTCCGATACTCGGCAAAGATCTAGACAAGCTGTGGCCGCTGATTTATCACGGCCAATCGGATTCGGCGTCGTTTGATAACGCACTGGAACTGCTCGTCATGAGTGGATATTCGGTTGCGCATGCAGTGATGATGATGATTCCCGAAGCGTGGGAAAGCCATACCCTCATGGATCCCAATCGCCGGGCTTTCTACGAATACCATGCGGCGATGATGGAGCCGTGGGACGGTCCCGCGGCAATTGCATTCACTGATGGCCGACAGATCGGCGCCACGCTGGATCGCAATGGCTTGCGTCCCGCGCGTTATATCGTCACTGATGATGATTTAGTCATCATGGGCTCCGAATGCGGTTGTCTGCCGATTCCCGAGGAATCGATCGTCAAGAAGTGGCGCCTGCAGCCCGGCAAGATGTTTCTTGTCGACAAGAACGAGTCAGGTAATGGATCATCAAATCCTTCTTGGATCACGATCGAATTTCGATGAAGT
>JANXRI010000199.1 GCA_025353085.1 Betaproteobacteria bacterium | reverse complement strand
ATATGCCGGCAATGCAACGGCCGCCAAAATACCGATGATCGCCACGACAATCATCAATTCGATCAGTGTAAAACCGCGTTGAATATGCTTCATACAATCTCCTTGAAAAATAAAACTGCTGAAAAATACGTTTTGAAAGTTTTCGGAACGAAGTAGCAGCAAGTTTCATACCACTAGTTGGCTCGGGCGCCTGAATTACCACCGCATCACCGGGTGGAATGTATTTCGTTTCAACCCATTAGCATCGCTGCAGTGCGCAGGGATGACCAATGCCATTAATGTGCCGTTTATCACCGACCTTTCACAATGCGCAATAAAGTGTGCAAACCATCGCCTCTAGAAGCACCAGCTCGCGCCATCGAATGACAATACGTGACGCAGAGCGTCATTTGCGCAGTTATTTATTGTGATGCTGCCGGCATGCAAGAACGGACGGGCATACACGATGCCAATGGCGCGCTACGTCGCCATAAATGCCCTTATCAGTTCACTTTTAACGTCTTCAGATAGCGCGACCCCATCCGCCGAGTCTATGCTGACGAAATAATCGCGCACGCGGACACCATGGCATGCTGGCGCCCTTTGCGAGGCAACCTCATTCAGTACCGTCGGCACCATGACCCATGCCGGCTTTCCCAGCCCCCCCCGTCAGATGGAGCATCAGTCGTGCGCACCGTGATCACGAGTTCCAGACTTACTGTCAGTGCCGCGACGTGACTCATTTCATATCTGCATTCGCCCAAGTATGTAGAACGTCGTCATAGCTCGCATTTGAAGTCGCGGATTCCGTTGTCCGCTTTGCCGGATCGCAGCGATACAAAGTGTGCGCGGGGTAAGGCGAGAATGGGTTACAAGGTATCGAGGGCAATTGACGGATTTGCGCCCACAATTTCTGATTAGCGTCCACACCGGGTCACGGCGACGCGAGCTCCGACAATTTATGCGCGATATGGGTAATGACGGAATGCCAATCACCCGCCTCCGTCTGCCGCACAAGACTTATGTGCGGATACCAGGGCATCGAGTTGCCACGTTCGCCATAACGCCATTCGCAGCCGGCCTGCAACATCACCCATGCGGGTTTACCCAGCGCGCCCGCCAGATGGACGAGTGCGGTCTGTACCGTGATCGCGAGATCCAGGCCGGTGACGAGGGCAGCCGTCTCGTCGAAGTCTTCGATCGCTTCAGGCCAGTCATGCAGAGCTATCGGCTGGCCGGGCGATGCACTGAGCAGTTCATGTCTCGCGTCACCATGTTGCAGGTTCACGAAATGGCAGCGTGCGTTCTGCAGGATAGGCGCCCACTGCGCAAGCCGGATCGAGCGGCTGACGCCGCCTGTCGAAGGTGCTCCGCCAGACCATGAAATGCCGACTTTCAAGCCGGGTCCCAACTCGTCCAGCCGCTTTTTCCAATACGCAGAACGCGCCGGGTCAGCGCGCAGATATGCGCCGGACGTTGCAAAGTCGCCTCGCCGATTGCGAAACCGTGCCGGAAGGCTGCCGATGGCAACTTGATAATTAATATCCGAAGCTTGAGCCAGGCGCATGATCGCATCGTCCGTGCTGTGCGCAACCACAGAAACGGCGCCGAAAGAACGCGTAAATAGCGCCGTCAGCGGCGGCGCGCATTCAAGCATGCAACTCCGTGCCACGCTAATTACGTCCGGGACGCACGATGCGAACATGATCTGATCGCCAATCCCCTGCTCCGCATAAATCAGCAGCGCTTTGTCCTGCAAAGGCTCTCCCTGCCATTCGGGAAAATGCAATGCGCGCGCCGCATAGTTGCCGCCTGCGAGCTTGCGTGCTTCGTAGCTGGGCCAGCCCTCGGCAAAACGCCCGAGTTTCAGAAGCGCGAGCGCCCGATTCAGGCGCGCTTCATGCATATGCGGTTCCCTTGCCAACAGTGCATCGCAAACTCGGAGTGCTTGCTCAGCGTGACCTTCCTGCGCCAGCACAGCACTGTAATTGCACAGCACGTCAGGATCGGCCGGCGTCAGCGTCAGCGCGTCCCGGATATGCGCGGCACCGCGCGCAAAATCGCCGGTCTTCTGCGTAAGCACATAACCGAGTGCGTTATGGGCTGCGGAATAAACAGGGTTAAGTTTGATCGCCCGTTCAAGGCAACGCACCCCTTCGTTGAAGTCGCCGCTTTTGAGCGCCGCCAATGCCAGGTTGTAATGAGCGCTCGCAAAATCGGGCCGGAAATGGATCCCCAGCACAAATGCATCCGCTGCCTCCTCAATGCGGCCTGCTTCAAGATAACTGAGTCCGAGATTGTTGTGGGCTTCTGCATTATCGTGCTGCTGCTTCAGGACTTGGTTGAAGCAGTCAATCGCCGTCGCGAAGTCCCTGCGCGCGTGCGCGGCAAGTCCGGCGTCAAAGGCAGGGCGCGCCGCAGGCTGCAGACCGGTTGCCGTATCGCGCAGTGTTGCTGGCGGCGCAATTCCGAATTCCGCTTTTGAACGCGGCAAGCGTAAGCCGAACCAGTCGCCAATACTCATGTCGAGATTTTGCTCTGCGCGATATCGGCAAGTTCTCGGGCCACTCGCGCTAAGACCGCATCCCATGTTTCGTATTGAGCCCGGTGGATCAAGCGCATCGACGGATACCAGGGCATAGCCTCACCGCTGCGCGGGTAGCGCCACTCCGGGCTGCGCGGCAGCAATGTCCATACTGTTTTACCAAGCGCTCCGGCCAGATGAGCTACCGTGTTGTCGACACTGATAACCAGATCGAGTGCGCCGATGATTGCGGCCAGCTCGTCGATGCTGTCGATTGCCTTGCCCAGGTGCGTGATGCCGACCGCCGACTCGACGTTCGCCGCTGCAAGTTCGGCATCAATGTCGCCGTATTGGAGTGCAACGAATTCAGCGCCTTGCGCACGCAGAACCAGCGTCCACAGCGCAAGCGGGATCGAGCGCGTGAATTGACGTGAGCGCAAGGTGCCGCCGCGCCATGCGATGCCCACGCGCAGCGGCGCCTGCGACCGAAGCCGTGCGCGCCAGTATTCGACGCGTTTTGCGTCAGCGGCCAGATATCCGGCGTGCGCCGGAAAATTGCTTGATGTGCGCCGAAAAACATTCGGCAAGGAGCCGATCGCAACCTGGCAGTCAATCGATGGCAAACCGGCCGGCCATTGCTGGCCGTCTTTTTTTTCGCCGCCGTGGACATGGGCGGAAGGAAAAGAACGCCTGAACAATGGAGCGAGCCGTGTATTGCATTCGATGACACAATTTCCGGCAACCGACAGCAGGTCGGGCACGCACGACGCAAACATGATTTCATCGCCAAGCCCCTGCTCCGCGTAGACGAGCACACGCTTACTCCCAAGCGGTTCACCGCGCCAGGGCGAATAGCGAAAACTCCTGCCGACTTGCCCGCCGCCGGTGAAGCGCTGTTCATAAGCGGCCCAGCCGGCCGCGAAATCGCCCTTCATCAGCAGCGCATGACTACGGTTGATGATCGCGTCGCAGAAATCGGGGTCATCTGACAGCACCGCATCGTACTGCTGAATGGCCTCCTTCAATCTTCCCAAATCGCGCAGCGCATGGGCCAAACCCGTGCGCGTCTCGCTGATGTCGGAATTAATCGACAGTGCCTTTTTGAAACGCCCAAGCGCTTCATCGGGCCTGCCGGTTTCAAGCAACAATAAGCCGAGATTGTGATGAGCCTGCACCATGTCGGGAGACAACTGCGCCGCCGTATCAAATTGTGTGCGCGCTTCTGCATAATCACCCGCTTTGAACAACGCATAACCGAGCAGGCACAACGCCTCCGCTGATTTTGGCGCGCAGGCTGCAGCACTGCGGTAGCACTCGACGGCGCGCTCCCAATCTTCCCGTGCTTTATGCAGGCTGCCCATCGCCATCCAGCCGGAGCTTTGGCGCGGTTCGAGCGCGGTTGCTTTCTCACAAGCCGCGAGCGCCGCATCCGGGCGTCCGAGCCGGCCCAGCACCGCCCCCAGCTCCAGCCATGCAATAGCAAAGTGCGGCGCAAAGTGGACCGCAAGCTCCAGATAATCCGCGGCGTCTTCGAAGCGTTGCTGATCGCAATAAGTTAATCCGAGCTCGAAATGCGCGGCGGCGAAATCATGTTCACGCTCAAGCGCGCGCAACAGGCAATGCTCGGCTTGCGCGTAGTGCGCGCTATGCCGCAGTTGCGCACCTTTTTGTTGGAGTTCAGCTGCCGTCATGCTCGGCTCGTCATGCATGGGCCGGCTCGATCAGATAATTCATCGCGTGCACGTAATCGAAGCGGTGGGCGACGCGATAGCGATTCTGGCGCAGCCATTTTTCGAAGCGCGCAGCTTGCGGACGAAACACTTCAATCATGATTTTGGGCCGCGATTGCGCAATAACCCCGATCGCGCCAGCCAGCGCATCGAGCTCCATGCCCTCGACGTCGATTTTGATAAAATCGACATGACCGTCGATCAAAGCATCCAGCGGCGCCGCTTCGACCGTGCCCGAGGCCGACGGCACCAGCCGCGTTGCGCCACAATTGGCGGGGCCGCCGCTGATGAGGTCGTAGGTTCCGTTCGCCGCCGCCACGCCCACGCCGAGCCGCGACAGATCGGCGCACGCTACGCCGTTAGCTTGCAAATTGCGGCGCAACCCAGCAATCGCCTCGGGATTCGGCTCGAGGACGAGAATCGTGCGCGGCTGCATGAAGCGCGAGTAGTAAACGACATGATTGCCGACGTAAGCGCCGACCTCAACGATGGCAGCGCCAATGCCAACCCAAGTCTCGAGCACCGCGAGTTCGCGCGACTCGAAAAACTGGCCCTTCAAAAAGCTCCCGTGAATCAAGTCGAATGGATTGGCAACGTGAAACTGGAATCTCTCGCCGCGATAAGCGAATTCGGCTCGAAAATCGAGCGCTGTACAGTGAGCGCATATCACGCGCTCGACCGCCCGGCGCCGTGCATCCGTTTCCGCCTTCCGCGCAAGAGGGCCGCCTGCCGCGAGGCGTTGGTAAAAAAAAGCCCGGGCCACCTTCACGCACCGGCACTTCCTCCATAGCCGTAAGTAGTAGTCGAAATTCGCGCCCCCATCCAGCTCCGCAACGAAAGGCGTGGCCAGCGCGACCTCAATCTTCACGAAGTGTCCGATGTCTAAAGTATTGACAGGGTCGTTCGCCAACACCTCGTCAATCCGGGTAATTTCGAGCAGTTGTCCCGCCCGCGGCACACCCCTTGTTTCATCGGCGGCAAGCTCGTGTATGCCGCCCCAGATCGCATCATGCGTTGCGACGTTTCCGGCGACGTTAGTGAACGCGTCGAGTGCAAGAATGTCGGTGGCGTCGAGAAAATAAATCCAGTCGGCGCCGGCGGTGCGCGCGAGCTCGACCCCGTAATTGCGCGCACGCGGCGGTTTAAGTTCGCCATTGCGATCATCGACCTTGATATGCATAATTTCCGCGAACGGCCCCTGGCCCGCAGCGCTGGCGGCAGTCACCGAATCCGCCGCGTCGAGCGCGTAGAGCTCGTGACCGGGGCCGATTGGCGTGATCACTGCGCATTTCATAGCGGACGCCG
Source organism: Betaproteobacteria bacterium (assembly GCA_025353085.1). GTDB lineage: Bacteria > Pseudomonadota > Gammaproteobacteria > Burkholderiales > SG8-41 > PALSA-1004. The sequence continues at coordinate 2,799 of JANXRI010000199.1, read as the reverse complement.
TCGATTCCACTGTGAACATGCGAAGGCAAGCAGTATGTGCATATTTAAATCATACGCGATGCGCGGTGAGGTCGCCGACGCGGCAACGGGCTCCTGGGCCGTTGCATCAGCGGCCCGCAATGCGGCTCAACGGCAATAGGCCGTCGCGATAATGCGGGCCGCCTCTTCGGCTGGGCGCGTGGTCGCCCAGTGATTTACATTGGAGTTTCCATTGGCAGGCGTCAGGCGCTCACTCATGACGACGCTTTCAGCCGTTTCGTCCACCGCGTAGAAACGATAGCCCCGTTGCCGCAACTCGCGGTCGATGCGCTGAGCGAAGGCAGCGTCATCCACTGTGATGAGTAAATCGGCCATCGAGCGCTTGAAGATTTGCTCCATGCCATCACCAACATTGCCCGCCAATCTCTCCGCGTTTACCCGAACGAGAAGAGGCGCCATTGTATTTTGGGCCGCTAAAAAACTGTCAACGCTGCTGGTTTCTGCGCGCAGCGCGCGTACGTTTCTCGCGGCGTTGGACTCGATATTGAGTTCAAGGCGGGAAAAATCGCCGGACTGCTGCTCAAAACATACGATGTCCGCCGCCGGTGCGGCGCGTGCCGCGAGCAGGCTGAAATAGCCTGTGCCAGCGCCGAGATCCAGAATCAGAGTCGCGTTGGTGCAAAGCGCCTGCCACAACCGCGTCGAAGCCGGCAGGTATTCGCCCGTCCAGCCGAGACTCAAAGCGACGCGATCATCGTTGTTGCTGAACATTACAAAATCCCCGCCCTGGCAACCACTCACGTCGACGAACCCGCGATACGGCAGGCGCGCCGCGAAAAGTTCGAGGGTGTCGGCCGACGCTTCGTTGCGCGCGCGGCTGAACGCCTGCGCTTCCTGGCTGCAGCGGTTGACCGCGGCGATTGCACCGCTTGAGCATGGATGTAGACCGCGCTTCTGCATACCCGCGGCCAACCGCGCGGTTGCTGCGGCGCGCCACTCGTCCGCAGTGGCTGCCCGCGGTCCCGATGAGTGCCGATCGCTGCGATTGACCGACAGCACTTCGGCCAGCTTGGTGCAGCGATAGCGTTCCCATGCTCTAATGTAATAGTCGAAATCCTCGCCCGCATCCATCGCTTCATCAAACGCCAACTCAAGAGCGGCGCTGGTGCGCACGAAATGTCCCATCAACAGCGTTATGAAGGGATCGAGCAACAGCAGTTCATCGACTGACCGCAACGTCAGCGCCTGCGGGAAGCGTATGTGGTGATCGGGCTCGCCGGACGGCTTGATCGCCATCAATCCCCATACTGCATCGAATTGCTCACAATATCCGGCGAAGATCGAGAATGCGCGCGGCGTCATCAGGTCGTCCGCATCGAGAAAAAAAATCCAGTCGGCGCCGGCTTCGCGGGCGGCCTGGACGCCGACATTGCGTGCTTTGCTGCGCCCGAGTTGGCCGCGGCTGTCATCGATGAAGCAAAACTCGAGTTCGGTGAATGGCCCGCGATGGTGCCGCCAAGCCGCCTCTATAGATGCGCGGCATTCTCGCGCGCGCTCGACATGACCCGGACCAATCGGCGTGACGGCAGCGCACTTGAGGCGACGCGCATCAGGCGCGAACCATTTCCTGATTTCCGTCAGCACGATTTGTTTTTCTGGGTTTGAGTCGCCATCGGCAGGTATTGGCCGGCATTTTCAGCGCTCGCATTCAGCCCCACCCTTACCTGCTCAATGACACTGGCCCAATCGCCGGGGACCGGCTGCCGCCACAGCGTGACGGATGGATACCAGGGGCTCGTCGACTGTGTCCGCAACCACCGCCAGTCGGCGCTGTGCGAAAGTAATATCCAAGTTTTGCAGCCAAGGGCGCCCGCCAGATGAGCTACGGAATTGTCCACGGTGATGATGCAGTCCATGACCTGCAAGAGAGCCGCCATTTCTTCCACGTCGCTTAGCGCTTCCTCGAAGTACAGTAGCCGCGCGCCTGACTGCGCCCTGATGTCTGCCAGCGCGTCGCCTGCATCACGCTGGAAATTGATGAAATTAACGCCCGCTACGTCAAAAAGTGGCGCGAGTTCGCGCGGCGCCATCGACCGCAAATCGCCGCGCGTGCTAGCGCCGCCTCCGCGCCACGCAATCCCGATGTTGCAGCCGGCCTTCTCGCCAGTCAGTCGCTGTCGCCAGCGGGCGATGCGCTGCGGGTCTGCGCAGAGATAGCCGGCGCGCGCCGTAAAATCCGGCGCGCTTCGCCGCAAAAACTGCGGCAGACTGCCAATCGCGCATTGCACATCAATCTCAGGATATTCATCGAGCCACCGCCGGTCTCCGTCGCGTGGCGAGCCGTGCACCCTGACGTCGGAAAATGAACGCTCGAACAATCCAGCCAGGCGCAAATCGCACTCGATAACGCAATCGATTCCACGCGCGATCACATCGGGGACGCACGAGGCGAACATGATTTCGTCACCGATCCCTTGCTCCCCGTAGACCAAAAGCGCTGCTCCCGGGCGCAGGTTCTGCCCATCCCACGCAGGAAAGGGGAATTTGCGCGGTGGCTTGCCGCGCCCAAGCTCGGTTCGCATTTCATAATCCGCCCAGCCCCGTGCAAAGTCCCCGCCCGCCAGCAGCGCGAGCCCGCGGTTCCAGCGGTAGTCGTTTTCTGCGGGATAAGTCGCGATCAGCTGCTCGTAATGAGCAAGCGCCGCTTCGACCTTCCCCTGTTCCTCCAATGCAAGGCCGTAGTTAGCCTGGGCTTCGACACTCGCCGGCGCCAGTGCGACCGCGCGCTCCAAATAGCGCTGCGCGCTGCGCGGGTCGCCC
>JANXRI010000174.1 GCA_025353085.1 Betaproteobacteria bacterium | reverse complement strand
TTGATGGGACAACGCCCGCACAACGCGCTGGCGCTACGCCACCTGCACCTATATCGCTTGACCATCCCGCTTGGCGGCAGCATTGCGGCGGTCTATTCCAGACCCCCATGGCTGCTTGACTACGAATTAGCCTCCAACAGGGTAGTGCAGATATTTTTATAAATTTTCACAGGCTCTCAGCGGTGAAACGCTGCCGCGAGCAGATTTACCTGTCATTTGTACTATTTTGAGTCAGCAGCGAGGAGAATCGGCATGAACGAAGAAGCATTCAATATGAGCATCCGCAAATTTCTGAAAACCGTTGGCGTGCGCTCGCAATCCGAAATCGAGCGCGCGGTTGCCAAGGCGATTGCAGAGCACAAGCTTAAAGGCAACGAAACGTTTCCGGCGCACATGCAGCTGAAAATCGAAGCGATCGGCCTCGACCTCGCGCTCGATGGCGAAATCAGGCTCGAATAGATGCGGGATTGAGGTTGAGTGATTAAGGGAATGGAGTATCTAATGCGTCGTATATCCGCCGTCAACCACGATGTTCTGGCCGATTAGAAACTCAGGGGCCGCCGTGGCCAGAAAAAGTGCAACATCCGCAATTTCTTCGGGCGTGCCTCGACGGCCACTACGCAGATAACCCAGCAGCTTACGTGCCGTCTCAGGATTTGTCGTGGCGGTGTCAATCGGACCGGGGCTGATGGCGTTCACGAGGATGCCATCAGCGGCGAGTTCATATGCCATCGCACGCGTAAGATAAATCAACGCGGCCTTCGTCATGCCGTAGAGCGCGCGTTCGTCCGCCGCCACCAAGCCCATCTGGCTCGCTATGTGGATGATGCGGCCACCTCCCTGCCGGCGCATCGCGGGAATCGCTGCCTGCGAAGCGAAAAACGGGGTTTCCAGGTTAACGGCAACGGCCTGCCGAAAGTCGCTACGCGTAAAATCCTCGAATCTCTTACGCGCCCTGACCGCGGCATTGTTGACGAGAACATCGATGCGTCCGAAAAGCTTCAGCGCCGCTTCGACCATCGCTTCCGCGGCATCGGGTTTCTCGAGGTCGTAGAGTGCAGCTTCAACACGAGAAGCACTGCCGCCGAGAGTGCGGCACTCCACCGCGACGGCCTTAAGCTGGTCTTCGGGTCCCTCCGCGACCAGCAGGAGAGCCGCCCCCTCGGCTGCGAGGCGGCGCGCGATCGCGCTGCCTATGCCTTTAGGGTTTGACGCGCCCGTGATAATCGCAATCTTGTTTGCAAGCTTTTGCATTGTGAATTCCTGCTGAGGTTGACTATGAGATGGATGCAGCGATGAAACAGGTATGTCAGACTCGCGCACGGATCGCCTTACTTCAATGCCGCAGCGGAGCGGGGGCGCAACCGCCCGCTAGGCCTCCGGTTTCGTCACGCCGTTATTCGATTTCGATTTTCTTCTCGCGCGCAACTTTTCGCCACCGGGCGCTGTCGGCCCGCATGAAAGTGCGCAAAGCGTCTGGCGAGCCGTATTCAGCCTCTATACCGATGGCGCGGGCACGCTCGGCGAACTCCGGCGATCGCACTATTTCCTCGATCGCCTGGCGCAGCACCTCGCGCGTGCGTTCAGGTAGCCCTCGCGGCGCATGCATGCTGATCCAGTTGCCGATCTCGAAGCCAGCCATGCCCTGCTCGATGAACGTCGGCGTATCGGGCAGCAATTGCAACCGCCGCGCGCTTCCAATTCCCAGCACCTTAATCCTGCCCCCCGTAAGATGTTGCGCGGCAGAAAACGATGCCGCGAGTGTAAGATCGACTTGGCCCCCGAGGACTGCCGTGACTGCGGGCCCACCGCCCTGAAACGGCACCACCAGAAACTGCGTACCTGTCGCGGACTCGAACGCACCTAAAAACATGTCCGCTATGCCATAGCTGCCGACGGTAATTTTTCCCGGTTGTTGCTTCGCGAGCGCGATGGCGCCCTGGATGTCGTTAGCGGGAAACGCCGTCTTAGCCGCGATAACGAAATACGTGCGCCCGACAAATGCGAGCGGCTCCAGGTCTTTTTCGACGTCATACGGCAACGTCTTGTAGATATTCGGATTGATCGTAAGTGGCTCGGAGGTAGTGAATTCCAGCGTGTAGCCATCGGGCGCGGACTTGGCAACGAACTGGGTGCCGACTATCGCGTTAGCGCCGCCACGATTCTCGACGACGACACCAACGCCCAGCTTCTTCGACAATCGGTCGCCAAAAATCCGCGCTATCACGTCGGTCGTCGCGCCCGCCGGCCACGGCACGACCAGACGAATCGCGCGTTCGGGGTACTCGGCCCAAGCCTGCTGGGCGCACGCGGCCAGTAGCGCTACCAGAAGCGCATTCAGGAGTCTCCGCAGTTCCGTGCGTCGTTGAACCTTCATTTTAACCTTTCCTTTGCATTCAAATTTAGCAAGAACCCGCCCTACAACGCGGCGGGTCGTTGGCTAACGCTCAATCCAGTTTGATACCCGCCTGCTGGATAATCTTAGTCCACCGCGCGATTTCATCGCGTACGAAACGGCCGAACTCCGCGGGCGTGTCGCCGACCGGTTTGGCGCCCTCATTGACCATTCGCTCGCGGATTTCAGGAACGGCAAGTGCCTTGGCGACCTCCGATCTCAACTGGTCAACGATGGCGTGCGGCGATCCGGTCGGAGCAAAAAGACCGAACCAGCCGATGACTTCGTAATCCCTGAAACCGGATTCAATAACTGTCGGTACGTTTGGAAGCATGGGTGAGCGCTCGCGCGTCGATACCGCGAGGGCTTTCAGGCGGCCGCTGCGGATCGTCGGCATCACAGTCTCTATAGTCGAAAACATCAAGGCTGCTTCGCCGCCGATCACGGCGATAACGGCAGGCGGTGAGCCTTTGTACGGCAACTGCACCAGATCCGTCTTCGTCACCTCGGCGAACAGCGCGCCCGCGAGGTGAATCGCGCTGCCTTGGCCCGCGGTTGAGTAACGCAGCTCCCCTGGCTTACTTTTTGCGAGATTGACGAGCTCCTGCACGCTTTTCACCGGCAGCGACGGATGAACGACGATCACATGAGGCACACTCACGACCATAGTGACTGGCGCGAGGTCCTTGATCGAGTCATAACGCAACTTCGGATAGAGCGCTGGATTGACCGAGAATGAAGAGGAGGTCATCAGGAATGTGTAGCCGTCGCCGGGCGATTTGGCCACATATTCCGTGCCTATGGTGGAACCCGCGCCGGGCCGGTTATCGACGATGAATTGCTGTCCCAGAGCCTCGGATAGCCGCTGCGAGAGCAAACGGGCGAAAAAATCAGTGCCGCCGCCCGGGGCAAAGGGTGTGACAATCCTAACGGTCTTCTCGGGCCACTTTTGCGCGCTCGCCTCATTTATTCCGAACAAGCCGGGCGCCCCTACGGTCATTGCAACCAGCACGCCGGCCCGCACGAAAAGTCCTCGCACCATGTTTGCATTTCTCACTTTGACTCCTTGGCTTGTCTGCATCCCGACATCGGCGATCTGCCTACGTCACTGGTGTTCAGCGAATATCCTTAGCGAATTTGATGCCCGCGATGACTGCCGGTGTTGCGCCACTTTAACCGCCTTCGGCGCACCAGCAGCGCGCCGCCGCGTCAACGCACGCGCAACAACGGAGCATAAACGTTACCTCAGATGAATTGTGCGCGACGCATCACCAGATATCGCACATCCGCACCGTCGACAGCACTACTTTTTACACGCGCTACGCAGACCGGGCTTCTACCGAATTAGCGCGATGCGCAAACGCTGCGTCGTGGCGCTTTTCCTGCTCATAATAATTTTCGCGGAAGCGCTGATAGGTATCTGCGTGCGCCGCGATACCCTCTGGCGTCAGTTCACCGGCCGGCGGAGACAAATGATCGAAATACCCAAAGTTGTCGACGCCGCGCACCAACAGTGCCGACAGACGAGTTGCGCAGGTTGGGCGCGCGTGCGCTGGAATATAGCTAATGCCGAGGCCGACACGTCGGTGCGACGCACGGTTAGGCGCTGAGCGGTGCAGGCACATCGTGTGATGCAATGAAACCTCACCAGCCTTGAGTTCCATGGCCACGGATCCGCTTTCATCGACGGACTCGACTATGACCTGGCCCGCACCGTTGATGCTGTTCGGCAGGCGCGCCGCTGAATGATGGTACTGTCTGGATGCACCTTGCGCGGACACCACGTCCATGCACCCTGCTTCGCGGCTTGCGTCGGAAAGTGCCACCCACGCGGTGACGTGCTCAAGAGGATCCAAACCGAAATAAGTCGCGTCCTGATGCCAGGCGGTGAACGCCGGCGTACCGGCGTCCTTAATAAAGTAGGTGCTCCAAAACACAAGTATGTTCGGTCCCAGCACGTCCTCGACAATGTCCAGAGTACGCGGATGCCGCACTAAGGCATCGACAGCCGGGGAATAGACATACGCGCCCCCGCGCCACTTCATTTCATTTTGCGTTAAGGGCGCACCCAACCGGGCCTCGATTCTTTGCAGGTCCGCGAGTGCGCGTGCCGCCTCCGCTTCAGTCAGCGCCGGCAATGGAAACAGAAAACCATCGCGCCGATAACTTTCAACCTGCGTTTTGCTTAGAACCTTCATGGTTGCCCTCTGAATTTTGCCACCGTTAGGGAGGCGTTATGATATCGATTCTACGATGGGGCATCCATCAATTGATAGCGCGCGCGGAATGAGCGCAATCGCTGCCTTCAGCAGGCGATTCTCAGCTTGGAGGAACTCAATGACGATCAACTGGCGCCGGTGAACCCAGCCCGAGACGACCATCAGCAGGAATGCGAGCAGCGGTGGCACAGAACCCATGCGAAAAGTCTACCGCAGACATCGTTTGGATT
>JANXRI010000166.1 GCA_025353085.1 Betaproteobacteria bacterium | reverse complement strand
GCCGAGCAGCGCTGATACCCACGGCGTCTCGCGCAAACGCTGATACTCGGTCGGGTCTTGCGCGATGGTGGCGCGGCCGGCCGAGCCCATGCGATCAGGCATGCGCGCGCCGCTCGATTCCCCCAACAGCACCAGTGGCAGTCCGCGTTTCGCCGCCACTTGCTTCACGTGCTTGATCTTTTTCATATTGATAACCGACGACGATGCGCCGAGCACAGTGAAATCGTTCGATACGAGCCCGATTTCACGGCCGGCGATACGCGCAAAGCCTGCGACCTTGCCGTCAGCCGGGGTCTTGTGGCGCACTTCTGGCCGCACCCCAACCGCAAACATGCCGGATTCAAAGAAGCTGTCGGCATCGACGAGATAGTCAATGCGCTCGCGCGCGTTGAGATGGCCCTCGGCTTTGCGTTTGGCTAGTTTATCGGCGCCACCCATTGCGAGGACGCTCGCAGTGCGCTCGCGCAACTGCTGTAACAGTTCGTCAAATGCCACTACTGGAACTCCTTTGAGGTTGCGGCTCAATGCCTAGCGGCCCGCGTTGCGAATCATACGGCGCGCGATCACCAGTTGCTGGATCTGGCTGGTGCCTTCGTACAAGCGAAACAGCCGCACGTCGCGGTAAAAGCGTTCGATCGGCGAATCGGCCATGTAACCGGCGCCGCCATGAATCTGGACGGCGCGGTCGGCAACGCGTCCGCACATTTCGGAGGCGAAATATTTGCAGCACGACGCTTCCATCGTCACGTTGCCGCCGTCGTCGCGTTTGCGCGCGGCTTCGAGCGTCATGCTGCGCGCGGCGAAAATCTCGGTCTGACAATCGGCCAGCATCGCCTGCACTAACTGAAACTCCGCCACTGGCTGGCCAAATTGCCTGCGCTCCATCGCGTAAGTGAGCGCCTCCTCGAGCATGCGGGTCGCGGCACCGACACAGACCGCTGCAATGTTGAGGCGCGCTTTGTCGAGCACCTTCATCGCGGTCTTGAATCCGAGGCCCTCGTGGCCACCGATGATATTTTCTGCCGGTACCCGCGCGTTGTCGAAGATCACATCGGCGGTATGCGAGCCGCGCTGGCCCATTTTGCGATCGGGTTTACCGACCGACAATCCCGGCGTATCGCGCTCGACGATAAACGCCGACACGCCGCGCGCATCCTTCGATTCGGGATCGGTGCGCGCCATCAGCGTGAATACGCCGGCTTCGGGCGCATTGGTGATATAGCGCTTGGCGCCGTTGACTACGTAGTGGTCGCCCTCACGCCGCGCGCTGGTGGTCAATGAGCCGGCGTCGGAGCCCGCACCCGGTTCGGTCAACGCGAACGCGCCGATCAGTTCGCCGCTCGCGAGCCGCGGCAGATATTTTTTCTTCTGCTCGTCGGTGCCGTCGATCACGATGCCTTGCGAGCCGATGCCGTTATTGGTGCCTGCGATCGAACGAAATGCCGGTGATGCATGACACATCTCGATCGACGTCAGCGCCTCTTCTTCCGTCGTGAGGCCAAGGCCGCCATATTCGACTGGAATGGTCAGGCCGAACAAACCCATCTCGCGCATTTCGCGGAGGATGGCAGGCGGGATTGCATCGCTTTCGACCAGTTGTCCCTCAGCGGGGATCAGCCGCTCGCGCACAAATCGGCGCAGCGTGTCGAGCAGTATGTTGAATGTTTCGGGATCGCGGATCATCGGGTGCGCGTTACATCATTGCAGTTCGACACTGGCGTCCTTAATCACCTTCGCCCATTTGGCGATTTCAGCTTTCATGTGCGCACTAAACTGCTCCGGTGTGCCGCCCACCGGTTCTGCTCCCAAATCAGACAAGCGGGCGCTTACATCCGGCAGCTTCAGGATGCGCGCAGTTTCGCGCGATAGTTTGTAGACGATCTCTTTAGGCGTATTGGCCGGCGCCACCAGGCCAAACCACGCGCCGGAATCATAGCCGGGCACACCCGCCTCGGCGACCGTTGGCACGTCGGGCACGGCGGGCGAGCGGCGCGTTGTACTGACGGCGAGTGCGCGAATCTTGCCTGCTTTCACTTGCGGCACGTACGGCGGCATGTTGTCCATGGTCAGCACAATCTGCCCGCCGATCAAGTCCGCGAGCACGCCGGCGCTGCCTTTATACGGGATATGCTGCATTTGCAGGCCGGTCATGGTTTTGAAAAGCTCCATCGATAAATGCGCGGTGCTCCCGTTGCCGGGTGAACCGTAGTTGAGCTTGCCTTGATTGTTTTTCGCGTATGCAATGAACTCTTTGAGATCCTTGGCCGGCACCGCGTTGTTGACGACGAAAATGTTCGGCACCATCGCGACCAGGCTGACCGGTGCAAAATCCTTTACGGCATCGAAGCCGAGCTTGCGGTACAAGCCAGGATTAATACCGTGCGTGCCGGCCGTCACCATCAACAAGGTATAGCCGTCAGCAGTTGCTTTGGCTGCATATTCAGTGCCGATGTTGCCGTTGGCGCCGGGCCGGTTGTCGATAATCACGGACTGACCCCATGCCTCGGTCAATTTCTGTCCGACGGTACGCGCGAGAATGTCGGTGGCGCCGGCGGGCGTGTAAGCGACCACTATGCGAATCGGTTTTGCCGGATAGTTCGCCGACTGCGCGAGCACCGATGCATTCGAAGCAAGCAACAATAAACTGAGGACGGCCGCGATGCGGATGGACATTGAATATCCTTTGGTCGTTCGGCTAGCGCCGGGATTCAATCAACTCGAGCGTTTTTCGGACCGGGTCCACGCGCACAATATCGCCCGTGCGTATCCACGCATACGGATCCCGCGCCCAGCCTTCGGTGATCGTGATGCCCGCAAACACCGCGCCTTGCACCATCACCGGATTCGTCACGCCGAACACGAAAGCTTTGGGGGCGATGCCTTTGTGCTTGATGTCATAAAACGCCCAGCCGGCGGCGATGCCGCCTTTGGCGCTTGGCGTGATCAAAATCTTATCCTTCAGATTGTGGCCTTCGAGTGCATGGCCCGGCCGCGATATCAAGCCCGTCCAGCGATCAAGGTCATAGCGCGGGCTGAAACCCTCACGCGAAACCAGCGCTTCGCCTTCGACCACCGCACCGAACGCGCGCTTCAACTTGATGACCGGCGCCCTGCCGCGCTCGCGCATCATCGATCTTCGCCGGTCAGCGCGATGCGCACGCAGTCATCGGTCCGCCGCAATATCGTATTGAACTTGTGTGCGCCGATGATGTTCGCCAACTTGGCTGAATTGGTCACGAGATTGCTCCAGCCGTTTTGCACGCGCATCTGCCCAATGTTCTGCAGAATGTAGAAGCACACGCCTTCGAGCACGATGCCGCCGGCGGCTTCGATGGATTCCAGATAGCCGAGCGCGCGCGCGGCGCTTTTGACACCGTTGCTGGCCGTCACAAACAGATGGCTGCCCGGCTTGACCTTTTTGCCGGCGAGAAGCCGCGCCAGATTTTTCATTTCGAAGAGCGACTGCTGCGGGCCCGAGAACACCACGAGATTCAGCGGATTTTCTTGCGCGCTGTAACCGGCGTAAACGCGCGCGATATCGCGGCTGGTAATCGTCATGACCGCCGCGGGTTTGCCGCCGCCGAATGCGGCCTTTACCGTCGGCGCTTCCGGCGTTACGGCGATCATATGGAACATGCCCATCGAGCCGTAGCTCGCGAGCGAAGCGCCCAAATGCTTCAATTGATCCGCCGTCGGCCGCCGCTTAACACCGTTGAACACCGGAACCGCGAAATAATTCTGATGCGCTTCGCCGACCAGTTTACCGAGCGCGCCCCAGTCGGCTAAATCATCAAGGTCCGCCTTAACGTTGACGAGCACCGTACCCTTGCGATGAGCATCGAGCTGGAAGCCATATTCAGCGACACGTCCGGTGATGCCGGCGGCAAGCGCGGCGGGTCCCGCTTCGAAGTTGGAACGCGCACCGAACACCGAATTTGCGTAAATGACGGTGCCGGTATCGCCCCACGCGACACGTTCGCCCAAGTGGGGCTGATACAGCGTCTGATAGTTGATGCAGGTGTCCGCGGTGATTACGTCCATCTTGCGCAAGTAAGCAATGAGCTGGCGCTCTTTGGCTGCCTCGTCAGGGTCCTGCTTGAGCTTTTCGACGTACTCGAAATCGATGCAGCGTGCATTGGTGGTAGTCGGGACCGCGCAGTGCGCGCCGCCTTCGCTCATGCGTTGGAGGAACGCTTTACCACTGTCGCCCATTACCTCTATGTCGCCCATCATGTGGACGTTCGACACTTGCACGAGCCGCTTCGCGCCAAAGAACTTGCCTACTTCGATCTGCAGCTCCAATGCTTCCTTGACGGCCGCGCCCTGCCCGCCGCGCAGCATTTTCTTTTCGTCCGGAGTGAGCTGCATGCAGAAGACTCGTTGTATTGCGCGGCGTAGAGAAAAAATTGCCCCGGAGATCGTCCGGGGCAAAGTTCAGGGCTGAAGACTTGTCTTTGCGGCGTGCTTAGTCGGCGCTTTCGTAAACGACCTCGGCCCGTTTTTTGCGAACCTGCGGAGCCACGATAATGATCAACAGGGCCAGCGCGACGATCAACATGCCGCAGCTGATCGGCCGCGTGAAGAAGACGGAAGCATCGCCGCGCGAAATCAGCATGGCGCGCCGCAGGTTTTCCTCCATCAGCGGGCCAAGCACGAAACCGAGCAGCAGGGGTCCCGGTTCGCAACCCCATTTGCTCGCGAAGTAGCCGAAGAGCCCGAACAATCCCGCGAGATAAACTTCTGCC
>JANXRI010000141.1 GCA_025353085.1 Betaproteobacteria bacterium | reverse complement strand
GTATGCGCGCCCGGTTCGTGCTCGAGTAGCGGTTTGAATGCTTGCAGGGTGCGCCGCGCCGCCTCGCTATAGCGTGGTTCGCCGGTCAAGTGACCGAGTCGGCCGAGCGCCAGCGCTGCAATTCCGTTACCTGATGGTGTGGCGTGATCACGGCCGCTCTTCGCACGATGCAGCAGACGCTCATGATCGTGGCTCACGAAGAAAAATCCGCCGCGCGCGGGATCTTCGAACTGATCGATCAATACGTCGGCCAACGCGCGCGCCCACTCGAGGTCGGCGAGTCTAAAGTCGTGCTGCATAAGTTCGAGCAATGCGTCGAGCAAAAACGCATTGTCGTCCAAGTACGCATTCAGGTGCGCGTTGCCATCCTTATAGGTCGCGAGCAGTCGGCCATTGAACCACATAGTCGAACGCGTAAATTCTACCGCGGCGCGCGCTGACGCGAGCCAGTCGGCATTCCCGAATACGCGCGCCGCGCGCGCCATGCCTTTAACCATCAGCGCATTCCAGCTCGTGAGCACCTTCTCATCGCGGCCCGGATGCACGCGCGTTTCGCGGGCTGTAAGCAACTTCATTCGCGCAGAATCGAGCAGCTGTTGCGCGTGTTCCAGCGGCAGGCCCAAGCGTTTGGCGACGACCGGGAGGGGTTTGGTCACGCGCAAATGCCAGAATTCGCGTTCGAAATTGGGGCGCACATCGAGCCCGTAGTGCGGTTCGACAACCGCGTACTCCGCGGCGCTCACCGCGGCCTTGACGGCGTCGGGCATCCACACATAGAACTTGCCTTCGACGTGTTCGGAATCCGCGTCGAGGGACGAGTAATAGCCGCCGTGCGGCGATTGCATTTCGCGCATGACCCAGGCCGCGGTGTCCGCGACCGTGCGCGCAAATAGCGGTTGGGGATCAACCAGCCACAAGTCGCTGTAAAGACGCAGCAGCGGGCCGTTGTCGTACAGCATTTTTTCGAAATGCGGTATCGTCCACCGCGCATCGACGCTGTAGCGGCAAAACCCGCCGCCCAACTGATCATAGATGCCGCCCTCCGCCATTTTGGTGAGCGTGAGCCTTGCCATGCCGAGTGCGTAGTCGTCGCGAATGTCAGCCGCGCGGCGCAAGCAAAATTCGAGTTCGGCCGGGTGCGGGAACTTGGGCGCCGCGCCGATGCCGCCGTCGGCTTCGTCAAAAATGTTCTTGAGTTCGCGCAATGCGACGTCAAGCGGGATCGCCGACAGTTCACCGCCGGTCGGCGGCGGCGGCTCGGCTTGCACCAGGGCCGCGCGTAACGCGACGTTCTGCTGTTCGATTTCATCGCGCTTGTCGTAATACGCAGCAGCAACCTGCGGCAACAAGTCGATGAAGCCCGGCGTGCTATGGCGCGCTGTTTTCGGAAAATAAGTGCCGCCGAAAAACGGCGTCTGATCGGGCATCAGAAACATCGTCAGCGGCCAGCCGCCGTTGCGGCGTGTCAGCAGCGCATGCGCAGCCTGATAAATCTGGTCGAGGTCGGGGCGCTCTTCGCGATCGACTTTGATGTTGATGTAAAGCTCATTCATAAGGGCCGCGACCGCGGCGTCCTCAAATGACTCGTGCGCCATGACATGACACCAGTGGCACGCTGAATAGCCGATCGACAGCAGGATTGGTTTATTCTGTTCACGCGCCGCGGCGAGCGCCTCTTCGCCCCACGCATACCAATCGACTGGATTGTCGGCATGCTGTTGCAGATAGGGGCTCGTTTCGTGCGCGAGTCGATTAGCCATCGGAAGGTCCGGGGGGAAGTTTTCGGCGCTAACGCTGTGGGTTGACGTTGCGGTCAGCTTTGCAGTGAGGGGCGCAGATATTCCATGCGATCGATCGACTTTAAGTGGATTTCGCGCACCGCCTTATCGCGCCAAATCTGCAGCATGACTTTGCTGCCCGCGGCGTCGCTTGCCCACAACGCCTGGTAGAACTCAGCCAGACTGCCGATCGGCTGGCCGCTCACCGCGAGGATAACGTCACCGCGCGCGATACCGCCCACTTGCGCCGGTGAATCGGCCAATGCTTGGGTAACGACCACGTGCTGGCGGACTTCTTCCGAATAAATCCCCAGCCATGGCCGCGCCGGACCGCTGCGCCGGCCGAGCGTTTTCAAGTCGCTGAGGATAGGCAGCAAGAGATCGGTGGGCACAAACATATTGCCGGGAAATGCTGCGCCTGTGTCGCTCGCATCGCCCACCCACAGCGACCCGATGCCGATGAGCTGGCCTTGGGTGTCAAGCAGTGCGGCGCCGCTATGCTGATCGCGCGCCGGCGCTGTGAATACCGCATCGTCGAGCGCATATTCCCACCAGCCAGTGAACGGGCGCCGGCTGACGACACACGCGTTGGACCAGCCGCCGGCGCCAGCGTGCGCGGCTACGGTGATTGTATTCATTTCGCGTGCGGCGCTGCTATCTCCGATAGCAATGGCCGGATGATCGAGCGATTGCACGGCGCGCACTAGGCCAAAGCCGGTTGCATGATCGAAGCCGGCAACGATCGCCGGCAACACGCGGCCATCGGCTGCGACGACCAATACCGATTGCGCTTCAAGCAACAGGTAGCCGATGGTCAGAATGTGCCCGGCCTCGTCAATTAACACGCCGGTACCCTCGCGTTCGGTGCCGAGTGTTTCGGCGGTGCGGGCACCCGCCGGCACGCGGATGCCAAGCTTGACGATCGCGCCGGCAAAATCGTCGGCGGCCAAGGTATCACGGGCCGGCAGATTGGAGGCACCCCAGGCGGCCCACGCCGCGGTGATTAGTGAAGGCATCTTCAGTGCGTTTCCGGCAACGACTTTACCCGGTCAGTATAGGTTTGGACCTGCATCGGTGCGCGGCGTGCTGGCGAAGTTTGTTCGAGACGGCAAATTCAAAACCGCACCGGATTTAGCGGAACGGGGTGCTCGGCGCTCGCCCAGTCAGTCGGTCACCGCACCTTTACTTGCGGTGGATACGAGCTTCACGTATTTCGCGAGCAGTCCGCGGGTGTAACGCGGTTTTGGTTGCTGCCATTTCTTTTTACGCTGCGCGAGTTCTTTGACGCCCACGTTAAGCTGGATCAAGCGCTTAAGTGCGTCGATCGTGATCGAGTCGCCTTCTTTGATGAGCGCGATCGGCCCGCCTTCGAACGCCTCAGGCGCGACATGTCCGACCACCATGCCCCAAGTGCCGCCTGAAAATCGGCCATCAGTTATGAGCCCTACTGATTCGCCCAGCCCTTGGCCAACTAGAGCAGAAGTAGGCGCCAACATTTCCTGCATGCCAGGGCCGCCTTTCGGGCCTTCATAGCGAATCACGACGATGTCGCCGGCCTTGATTTCCTTGGCGAGAATTGCATCCATTGCCGTCGGTTCGGAATCGAACACGCGCGCGGGACCGGTGATTTTCGGCGATTTCAAACCGGTGATTTTCGCGACACATCCTTCAGGTGCGAGGTTGCCTTTGAGGATCGCGAGATGGCCGTGCGCGTACAACGGTTTGTCCCACGGCCGGATCACGTCCTGATCGGCGCGCGGCTTAACCGGAATTTTTGCAAGTTCGGCGGCCAGCGTCTTGCCGGTGATCGTCATGCAATCGCCATGCACGAGTCCATGGTCGAGCAGCATTTTGAGTACCTGGGGCACGCCGCCCGCACGATGAAAGTCGGTGGCGACATAACGGCCCGATGGTTTGAGGTCGCACAACACCGGCACGCGCCGCCGCACGCGCTCGAAATCGTCGATGGTCCATTTGACTTCGGCGGCGTGCGCGATCGCCAGGTAGTGCAACACTGCGTTGGTTGAGCCGCCGGTTGCCATGATCAGCGCAGCCGCGTTTTCAATCGACTTGCGCGTAATGATGTCACGCGGGCGCAGATTGAGCTTGATCGCATTGACGAGCGCTGCTGCCGATGCAGCCGCCGAGTCAGCCTTCTCGGCGTCGGGTGAAGCCATTTGCGATGAGCCGAGCAAACTCATGCCGAGCGCTTCGAAAGACGACGACATGGTATTCGCGGTGAACATGCCTCCGCACGCGCCGACCGACGGACAGGCATTTTTCTCGATGCCAATAAAGTCGTCGCGCGCCATCTTGCCCGCGCTGAATGCACCGACCGCTTCGAAAACGCTGACCACAGTCAAGTCCTGGCCTTTCCATTTGCCCGGTTTGATCGTGCCCGCATAAACATAAATGCCCGGCACGTTCATGCGCGCCATCGCGATCATGCCGCCCGGCATGTTTTTGTCGCAGCCGCCGCACACCAGCACGCCGTCCATCGACTGACCGTTTACCGAGGTTTCGATTGCATCGGCAATCACTTCGCGCGACACCAACGAATATTTCATCGCCTCCGTGCCCATACCGATGCCATCGGTGATGGTCGGGACGCCAAATACCTGCGGCATCGCGCCCATTTCACGCAAGGTTGCCATCGCGCGATCGACGAGCGGCTGAATGCCGGCATTGCACGGATTCATGTTCGAATAGCCGTTGGCGACGCCCACGATCGGTTTTTCAAAGTCGGAGTCGCCAAAACCGACCGCGCGCAGCATCGCGCGATTGGGCGAGCGCGCATCGCCATGGGTGATGAGGCGGCTGCGTTTATTGAGTGCCATGGCTGATCCTGTAGATGCCTTACGTATAATGCATGATTTTAACCCAATCCCGTTTAAAGCCTCTCGATGCTGATTCACCCGCAGTTCGATCCAATCGCCGTCAAGCTGTTCGGTCCGCTCGCCATCCGCTGGTATGGATTAACCTACCTGCTCGGCTTCGCGTTGCTGTGGATCGTCGGCCGCTACGCGATCAGGACGCGAGCCCACACGCAAATGACGGCCAATAATTTTGACGACTTGCTGTTCTACGGCATTCTCGGCGTGATTCTCGGCGGGCGTTTGGGCTATGTGCTGTTCTACAAACTAGGCGATTACTTTGCCGAGCCGTGGAAGATTTTTTATGTGTGGGAAGGCGGCATGTCATTTCACGGCGGCTTCCTCGGTGTGATCATCGCGATGTGGTGGTTCGCGAAATCGCGCCGCCAAAGTTGGCTTGCGATCACCGATTTCATTGCGCCGCTGGTACCGTTGGGATTAGCCGCCGGACGGCTCGGCAACTTCATCAATGCTGAATTATGGGGACGCGCTACCGACGTGCCATGGGCAATGGTTTTCCCGAACGTCGATAACGTGCCGCGCCATCCGTCGCAGTTGTACGAATTCGCGCTCGAAGGCGTGGTGTTGTTCGTCGTGCTGTGGTGGTATGCGGCGAAGCCGCGGCCGCGCGGCGCGGTGTCGGCGTGCTTTTTGATCGGCTATGGATTATTTCGTTTCGGCGTCGAGTTCACGCGCGAGCCGGACAGCTTTCTGGGGCTGCTCGCGTTCGGGCTGTCGATGGGCCAATGGCTGTCGCTGCCGATGGTGCTCGCCGGCCTGTTCTTACTAACCTGGTCGTACCGCCGGGCCTAGCCGGGTTTTTTAGCGCCCGGTTTGCTCTCCGCCGCGCGCGCGCCGAGCGCGGCACGCCGATCAAGCAGGCGGCGAAAATTGTCGAGCGACATCAGATGCGCGTAAACGCGCCCCAACACGCCTTTGGCAACCAGTTCTTTCAGCACGGCGTCGTCGAGTTGCGCGAGCTTTTCTTCTGACACCCGATACATGCCGGTCAGTTGCAAGGGCTCGCCCTGGTTGGGCGTCGCCTGCATGGTGAACGGCTCGAACAACTGGTGCTGCGTCAGCAATTTGCACATTTCTTCGGTGCGGCCGAGATCGGCTTCGAATTCGAATAGCAGTTTCTCGCGCTGTTGCCAGTCAGGCAGCGCCTGACCTTTGTCGTCGAACAGCTTTTCGCCTTTATCGTTGATGGCGATTTTTTCCACGCAGGCGACGCGCTCGGGCGCTTCTTTGCCGTCGACCATCACGCGTGTCATGCAGAACGGAAATCGTCGCACATACGCGGGCAGATAAGCGCGGCGGTCCCACGTGTCGTCCCACATCACGAACAGGTTTTGGTGCGCCGCGAATCCCAGCACCAGCATCGGTGCGTAAGTCTTACCTTCGTCGGCGCTGATGAAGACCAGCGGATAGTCGCGGCTCGCAATTGCAAATTCCGAATAGCTGACCGGAACGGGATTCATCGTGCGAAATACGACCGGCACCGTCGGCCCCTTCGGCAAGAGCACGCGATGCGTTTTCGTCAGTGCGATGACTTCCTGAAAACCATACGGCGGCGTGATCTGCGGCGTAGCGGTGGTCGGGGTGGTGGCCATCGGGCAGATCCCATGTAAAAAACGGATTATAACGCTGCATCCATTGCACTACGTCCGTGCGCGCCTTTCCCGCCGCTAGCATTTCCGTTAAAATGTCCGCTTATCTTGGGGAAGTAGCTCAGCTGGGAGAGCGCCGCGTTCGCAATGCGGAGGTCGGGAGTTCGATCCTCCTCTTCTCCACCATCCTGTTACCGTCCGCACCCGTTCCACTTCGAGTTGGTGCGCGGACCGACCAGAAAAAGATGATCATCCGCGAGGAGTAGCAAGTGCCCGCCGATCCTGCAACCTCATCTACGGGTAACGAGCACGCGCGTATGTTGCGCGACAGCGTCGCCGATTTCGTCAAGCGCGGCACGGATATAAAACGCGTGCGCCGCTTGCGCGAGACGCAGCCGGGTTTCGAGCGACCGGTGTGGCAGCAAATGGCTCAATTCGGATGGCTTGGCATTTTAGTGCCCGAGGCATACGGCGGACTTGGTCTGGGCTGCACTGAAATGGCGATCGTCGCCGCCGGCACCGCGAGTGCATTGACGCCGGAACCGCTCACGGCCGCCGCAGTGCTCGCCGCCGGCGCGATTATGCGCAGCGACAACGAAACGCTTAAGCGCGAACTGCTCGAGTCGCTCGTTGCCGGCGCTTCGATACCCGCCCTCGCGTGGCAGGAAAACGCCGGAGTTATCGATGCGACACAGTGCACGGTGCGCGCCGAACCGTTCGAGGCGGCGATTAAACTCAATGGCGGCAAAAAATTTATCGCGGGCGCAGCCGGCGCGGATGGCTTCGTCGTGTCCGCTCAATCGCCTGAAGGTCTCACGCTATATTGGGTGCCCGCCGGCAGCAGCGGTGTCACGCTCGATTTGCAGCCACTTGCCGACGGCCGCACCACGGGTACGCTGCAATTGAACGATGTCGTCGTCCCGCCAAGCCACGTGCTCGCTTCAGCGGCCTGCGCGCGTGAGGCATTAGAGGGCGCCATCGATACGACGCTCGTGATGGCGGGCGCCGAGATGGGTGGCGTAATGGGCCGCGCGCTCGACATGAGCGTCGACTACATGAAAACACGCGTCCAATTCGGCAAGCCGATCGGCAGTTTTCAGGCCCTCGCCCATCGTGCAGTCGATTTGCACATCCAGCGCGAGTTGTCTTCAGCAGTGCTCGATGATGCGGTCGCTTTGTTCGACGCAGGTGTCACGGGCACGCGGCGCAGTTCAATGGCGAGCCGCGTCAAAGCGCGCTGTTCGGAGGCGGGCTTGCGCATTACGCGCGAAGCGATTCAGATTCACGGCGCGATCGGTTTCACTGATGAGTACGACGCCGGCTTGTACTTGAAGCGCGCGCTGACATTGTCGGCATGGCTCGGCAATGCCGCACAGCATCGCCGGCGCTACGCCGAACTCGCCGTCACTCACGAATAGTTGCGCGACTGCCATGACGCCGCCTGACTTCAACGCGCTTGGCGACGACGATTTTCGCGCCAGGGTGCGCGAATTTTTCGCGCAGCACTATCCGCCTCATTTGCGCTTTGTGCTGAGGCGCGCGCGGCTGGCCGAAATGAAGGCGTGGTATTTAACGCTGTCGAGGCACGGATGGATCGCGCCGAACTGGCCGCGCGAGTACGGCGGCATGGGACTCGACACCGGCAAGATGATCATCCTGCTCGAGGAGACCGAGCGCTACGGCGTGTCGCGCGTACCTGATCACGGCATCGTGCAGGTCGGCCCCATCCTCATGAAATACGGCACGCCCGGGCAACAGCAATTTTATTTGCCCAAAATTCTGACTGGCGAGCACATCTGGGGTCAGGGTTATTCGGAGCCGAATGCCGGTTCGGATCTTGCAAGTCTGGCGACGTCCGCAGTGCCCGATGGCGATGACTTCATCGTTAATGGCCAGAAGATATGGACGACACTCGCGCATGACTCGACACACATTTATCTGCTCGCGCGCACCAGCCGCGAAGGCAAGAAGCAGGAAGGCATCAGCTTTCTGCTGGTCGATGCCGCGTCGCCCGGCATCACGATACGGCCGATCCGCAACATCGCCGGTCACGAAGAATTCTGCGAAGTGTTTTTCGACAACGTACGCGTGCCGCAAGCCAATCTCGTGGGCGGCCTCAATAAAGGCTGGACGGTCGCCAAAGCGCTGCTGTCGTTCGAGCGCATTAATATCGGCAGTCCGCGCCGGCCGCAATACGCGTTGAAACGGCTCGAGCAACTCGCGCACGCCAAAGGCCTCTTCGAGGATCCGGGTTTCGTCGACAAATTTACCGCGCTCGAGCTCGATCTTGCCGATTTGGGATCGCTGTATGCACGCTATGTTGAAGTCGTCAAGCGCGGGGAGGAGCTCGGGCAGGAAGTGTCGATGCTCAAGATCTGGGCGATGGAGGCGTGGCAGCGGCTCACCGATCTCCTGATCGAGACCGCGCATGAATATGGCGGCATGCCCGGCGAACATTCGATGGACGGCGTCGACGTTGATGTGCTGAGCCCCTTTTACTATGCAAGACCGGGAACTATTTACGGCGGCTCAAGCGAGATCCAGCGCAACATCCTTGCCAAATACGTGTTGAAACTCCCTTCTTGACGGGCCACTTCCGCGCGGTTGACCGACAATGCGGCGCGTCTGGTCTTTAGATCGCGAACTTAACGCGGCGGCTGCTGAGCTAGTCCGGCTTTTGTCGCGTGGATTGGGCGCGACCAATAAAATGATCGCGGCACCGACCCACGCGAAAAACGCAACCAGCGCGGCGCGCCGGTGATCAGTCGCCGCAGCTTCTTAGTCGCTGGTATCGCGTTGCGTGGAGCCGGCCGCCGGCAGCGTGAACGTACACTTTGTCATGCAGTCCGCCGCGAGCACGCGTGCAAGACTGACGATAGCGGCGAGGTTCACGTAAATAAGCGGGAGGGGAACGGCGGCGATTGAAATCCGACCGTGCAAGCTTCATGATGGCGCAGTTCCAAGTTTGGAACCAAACGGAGCGACGATGAAAGAGCCCATCCATACCAACGCGGCACCGCAGGCGATCGGCACCTATTCGCAGGCAATACGCAGCGGCGACAGCGTTTATTTATCCGGCCAGATCGGACTCGACCCCGCTTCTATGCAACTCGTCGATGGCATCGATGCGCAAATTCATCGCGTGTTTCAGAATCTGCAAGCGGTCGCGGCGGCGGCCGGCGCGGGGCTCGATCACGCGGTTAAGCTTACCGTGTATCTGACCGATCTCTCACACTTCGCGCGGGTCAACGACATTATGTCGACGTATTTTACGCAGCCTTATCCGGCACGCGCGGCGATCGGGGTCGCCGCATTGCCGCGCGGCGCCTTGGTCGAGGTCGATGCAATTCTGAATCCGGACTAAGGCTGCCGGCGTGAAGCGCAAGGCGGTGAAGCGCGCCCCGGCCAAACCCGGCGCATCCGCCTCCGTCGCGCCGCACGCCACGCTCGCGCGCTACGGCAAGCCCACGCTCGTTGCACTCGCCAAGCTCGGCATCCATCGCGCGTTCGATCTCGTGCTGCATCTGCCGATGCGTTATGACGACGAAACCCGGCTGCACTCGATCAGCAACGCGCCGGAAGGAACGCCTGCGCTGGTCGAAGGCGTCGTCACGGACAATGCAGTTAAATTCCGGCCCAAGCGCCAGTTGGTATGCACGGTCGAAGACGCGTCAGGCGTGCTCGTCATGCGATTCCTGAATTTTTACATGAGCCAGGTCAAGCAACTCGCGCCCGGCACGCGCGTGCGGCTGTTCGGTGAAATCCGCCAAGGGTTTTTTGGCGCCGAAATGGTCCATCCGCGTTATCGGATCGTGCGCGAAGATACGTCAGTCGCCACCACGCTGACGCCGGTTTATCCGACCACCGCGGGCCTCAACCAGGCGAACCTGCAGCGCATGACGCGCGATGCTCTCGCCGCGAGCGACCTTGCCGACACGTTGCCGGTGGACTTGCTGGCTAAATTGCGGCTGCCGGGATTTCGGGAAAGTGTAAACTTTCTGCATCATCCGCCGCCCGTCGCCGAGCAGCCCGCTTTGCAGAACCGCTCGCATCCGGCCTGGCGGCGCGTCAAGTTCGACGAATTGCTCGCACAACAATTATCGATGCGCGTGCATTACGACCGGCGCAAAACCGTCGGCGCGCCGGCGCTGCCTGCACGCCAACAGGCGACGCGGCAACTGCTTAACCGCCTGCCGTTTAAACTGACGCGTGCGCAGGCCAAAGCGCTGACCGAAATTCAGCGCGATCTCGAACAGCGGCATCCGATGCAGCGCTTGCTGCAGGGTGATGTCGGTAGTGGCAAAACGGTGGTGGCAGCGCTGGCCGCATTGCAGGCGATCGAAAACGGTTATCAGGTGGCGGTCATGGCGCCCACGGAAATCCTCGGCGAACAGCATTTCGCCAAATTCTCCGCGTGGCTGAGCGAACTCGATATCAGGGTGGTCTGGTTGTCAGGCAATCTCGCGCGCAAAGACAAGCGCGCGAGCCTGGATGACATTGCATCGGGCGCCGCGCACATGGCGATCGGCACCCACGCGTTATTTCAGGAAGCGGTTGTATTCAGCAAGCTCGGCCTCGCGATTGTCGATGAGCAGCATCGATTCGGCGTGCGCCAGCGGCTTGCGCTCCGGCTTAAAGGCGCCGAGCCTGGATCGACGATCCAGCCCCACCAGCTCATGATGAGCGCGACGCCGATACCGCGCACGTTAGCGATGAGCTATTACGCTGACCTCGATGTGTCGGTCATCGACGAACTGCCGCCGGGGCGTTCGCCGATTGCGACGCGGCTGGTGGCGGATACCCGCCGGGACGAAGTCATCCAGCGCATACGCGATGCGTGCGTTGAGGGTAGCCAAGCGTATTGGGTGTGCCCGTTGATCGAAGAGTCGGAAGTATTGCAGTTGCAAACAGCGCTCGACACCCATGCGCGCCTGCTCGCAACTTTTCCCGAACTCAAAGTGGGTCTCGTGCACGGCCGTTTGCCCGCAGCGGAGAAACGGGCCGTCATGCATTCTTTTTCGCGCGGCGACATCCAGCTGCTCGTCGCGACGACGGTTATCGAAGTCGGGGTCGATGTGCCGAATGCCACCTTGATGGTGATCGAGCATGCCGAACGCATGGGCCTCGCGCAATTGCATCAACTGCGCGGCCGGGTGGGCCGCGGCGAGTCCGCGAGTACCTGCATCCTGATTTATCAACAGCCGTTGTCGCAGCTCGCGCGCGAGCGCTTGAAAATCGTCTATGAATCCACCGATGGATTTGTAATCGCGCAGCATGACTTGCGCGTGCGCGGGCCCGGCGAACTGCTCGGCGCGCGCCAAAGCGGCGTGCCGATGCTGCGCTACGCTGATCTCGATGCCGATATCGATTTGCTTGAAACAGCTCGTGCGGTCGCCGCTGACTTGCTGCATAACCATCCAGCGGTCGCCCAGCGGCACCTGGAGCGCTGGCTCGGCGGCAGGCAGCAGTATTTGCGCGTCTAAACGAAGCGCCTGCGCTGCGCATGACCAAAAGAATGCGCTCGAACTAAGCGATAATCGAATGCACGCCGACATTGCATGAACAAACGAGATCTCTTTTGGCACCCGCTGCCAACCTGCGGCGACGCGCGCCTGCGCCGCTGGCTGCTCGACCGTGGGTCGCTCACCCGCCGCATTCAGATGCGCTGCGAAAATTTTCGGCTTGATCTGCTGTCGCAGCACATCACGACGGCGCGGCTCGACGAACGCGTGGCGATAGGCGCGCGCAGCGGCGCGCAGTGCATGCAACGCGAGGTAAGCCTCAACTGCGGATCGCAGCCCTTGGTGTTTGCGCATTCGGTGGTGACGCGATGCGCGTTGAAAGGTCCTTGGCGACTGCTATCTAAATTAGGTGCACGCCCGCTCGGTGCAGCGCTATTCGCCGATCCTCGCATCAAGCGCCGCCCGCTGCGCTTTCATCAGCTCAATGCATTGCATCTGCTGCACCGGCGCGCCTGCGGATTGCTCACTGAGCGGCCGACGACGTTGTGGGCGCGGCGTTCGTTGTTTGTGCTGGGCAATTCGCCCTTACTCGTGACGGAAGTGTTTCTTCCCGCTATCCTTGCGCTCAAGCTATGACTCTTAAATCCCGGCTCGACGTCTACGAAAAGCTGATGCGGCTCGACCAGCCGATCGGCATTCTATTATTGCTGTGGCCCACATTGTGGGGTCTGTGGCTATCGTCAAGGGGTTCGCCCAGCCCGTGGATAGCCGCCGTTTTCGTGCTCGGGGTAATACTCATGCGTTCAGCGGGATGCGTGATCGATGATTTTGCCGACCGCGAATTCGATCGCCATGTCGAGCGCACGAAAGACCGTCCTTTGGCGGCCCGCTTGGTGTCGCCGCAGGAGGCGCTGCTGCTTGCCGGCGGTCTTGCGCTGCTCGCTTTTTTGCTGGTGCTGCAGCTCAACTGGCTGACGATCAAGCTGTCCCTGCTTGCCTTGGCACTCGCCGTGATTTATCCGTTTCTGAAACGCGTGTTCTGGTTGCCGCAGGCGTGGCTCGGCATCGCGTTCGGCTTTGGCATTCCTATGGCGTTCGCGGCGCACCAGAACCAGGTGGTGCCGCTCGCATGGGTGTTGCTCCTCGCCAATATATTCTGGGCGATCGCGTACGACACTGAGTACGCGATGGTCGACCGTGACGACGACATTAAGCTCGGCTTAAAGTCCTCGGCGATCTTGTTCGGGCGATTTGATGTGACTGCGGTGATGATTTGTCATGCATTGTTTTTGGCGTGCATGGTGTACGTCGGCGTGCGCGCCGAATGCGGTGTCGGCTATTTCTCAGGATTGGTGGTGGCGGCCTGCGTAGCCGCTTATCAGTACTTGCTGATACGCGATCGGAGCCGCGAAGGCTGTTTCAGCGCGTTCAAGCTCAATAATTTAGTCGGCGCGGCAGTGTGGGCGGGCATCGTCGCTGAGTTTGTCTGGCGGACTCCCCTGTTGTCCGCTGTGCAAGTCGCGCCGCGCTGATGAAGTATCGCGACCTCAGGGACTTTATCGCGCAGCTCGAGCAACGCGGCGAACTGAAACGCATAACCGCCGAGGTTTCACCACGCCTCGAGATGACCGAAATCTGCGATCGCGTGTTGCGCGCGGGCGGGCCCGCATTGTTGTTCGAACGGCCGGCCGGTTTTCATACGCCGGTGCTCGCCAATTTATTCGGCACGCCGCTGCGCGTCGCGCTGGGCATGGGCAAAAGCGACGTTGGCGCGCTGCGCGAAATCGGCCAATTGCTCGCGACCTTGAAAGAGCCTGAGCTGCCGCGCGGTTGGCGCGATCTTTGGGACAAGCTGCCGCTGTTGAAACAGCTGCTCAGCATGGTGCCGAGCGTAGTGTCGACCGCGCCCTGTCAGGAGCAGGTCAGCGAAGGTGCGGACGTGGACTTGGGCAGTTTGCCGATCCAGACTTGCTGGCCGGGCGACGCGGCCCCGCTGATCACGTGGGGATTGGTAGTGACGCGCGGACCGCAAAAGCGGCGGCAAAACCTCGGCATTTATCGCCAGCAAGTCATCGCAAAAAATAAATTGATCATGCGGTGGTTAAGCACACGCGGCGGCGCGCTCGATTATCGCGATCACTGCCTTGCGCATCCGCGCGAACCTTTTCCAATTGCAGTCGCGCTGGGTGCCGACCCCGCCACCATGCTCGGCGCAGTAACGCCGGTGCCCGACAGTCTCTCCGAGTATCAATTCGCCGGCTTGCTACGCGGCGGCCGCACGGAGATAGTGAAATGCCTCACGCATGACTTGAACGTACCGGCGCGCGCCGAAATTGTGCTTGAGGGACATATCCATCCCGGTGAAACCGCGCTCGAAGGCCCATTCGGCGATCACACCGGTTATTACAACGAGCGCGAGCGCTTTCCGGTGTTTACGATCGAACGCATAACGTCTCGCCGCGAACCGCTGTATCACAGCACCTATACGGGAAAACCGCCCGACGAGCCGGCCGTGCTGGGCATGGCGTTGAACGAAGTCTTCGTGCCATTGCTGCGTAAACAGTTTCCCGAGGTCGTCGATTTTTATCTGCCGCCCGAAGGTTGTTCGTACCGGCTGGCGGTCGTCAGCATGAAAAAACAGTACGCGGGCCACGCCAAACGCGTGATGTTTGGCATCTGGTCGTTTTTGCGGCAGTTCATGTACACCAAATTCATTATCGTGACCGACGACGACGTGAACGTACGCGACTGGAAAGAGGTTATCTGGGCGCTGACGACGCGGGTGGATCCGCAGCGCGATACGCTGATCGCCGACAATACGCCGATCGATTATCTGGACTTCGCAAGTCCCATTGCGGGGCTGGGGTCCAAAATGGGAATCGATGCAACGAACAAGTGGCCCGGCGAAACCAGCCGCCAGTGGGGCGAGCCGATCGCGATGGACGATGCGACGCGGCGCAGAGTCGATGCGCTGTGGGGTGAACTGGGACTGGAAAAAAAATAGCCGGGAGCTACCCGGCTATGAGATTTTGGCGTAGTTTTTTAGTTAGAACTTTAGTACTGCGCCAACTGTTAACTGGTTAACTTTTGAATCGCCGCTCGTGTTGCCTTTGCCGACGCCGTTAAAACGCTCAAACTCGCCGCGCATGCCAAACTTCGGATTGAAATCATATTGCATGCCGGCGCCGACTTTGAAATCGAAGCCGTTGTCGGTAATGGAGCGGGTTCCCAAGGTGGCGGAATTCGGCATCTCGCTTTTGGTTTGCCAGCGGTAGCCGCCGATCCTCGCGAGCACTGAAAATTTCTCGTTGAGCGGCAGCTTTCCGACCAGGTCAAGATTAACGAGAGACGCTTTTTTGCTGCCGCCGATCACGCCGAGATCGGTGGTCGAAACGAAATTGACTTTGCCGAGATAGTTGTAGCCGCCTTCAAGCGCGAAAGTCTGGCCGAGGCTGTAGCCGAGTTGAGCCTTGGCGGCCGTCGCACCGCTGCTACCCGATGTCGTGGACGTCAGGAAACCGTTTGATGTGTTGTAAGTGTTAATCGAGCCGGGGTCAGCATCCACCCGCGCGCGGCCCGCGCTGAAGACGCCATAAAAGTCGGATGCCGCCGCGAATACGGGCAACGCCGAGCATGCGGCTGTAATGCTAACTATCGTTAAAAGTGATTTCTTAAGCATGGTCGTCTGTCCTTTTGGCTTCTGGGGCTGCGCGGGAAGTCGCTACAAAAAGCCCTATTTGTTAAAGCGTTGAGATCAGCTTAAGGAAAAAGCATTAACTTGTCGACATAAGCCCTTTTATTTATGGATAAAAAATCTTAAACCTGTTGTATTTTAGCAACAGTGTGTTCTAACTCTATATTTACACTACATAATTTATCGTCGATAGACCCAATTCAACAAAGCGTCCTGCACGATGGAGGCGCTTGGGGTCTTGGCATGATTTATAAGGCAGACGACCACCATCGTGCGGCCTTTCGCGTCCAGCACGTATCCCGCGATGGCCCGCACACCCGTCAGCGAACCGGTCTTGATATGCGCTTGGCCGGCGACCTTCTCGCCGGCCAAGCGTTTCTTCATCGTGCCATCGACCGCGACCAAGGGCAGGGACGCAATAAATTCCGGCATCACGGCGCTGCGCTGGGCAGTCAGTAAGAGCGCACCCAGATTTTTAGCGCTGATGCGCTCGATGCGTGACAACCCCGAGCCGTTTTCGAGGACGAGTTCAGGCATCGTAAGGCGGCGCGCGGCCAACCACTGCTTGATTGAAAGCGCGCTTTTCTCATTCGAGGCGGGCGCACCGAGCGTGATTGCACCGAGAGACAGAAACAGCTGCCGCGCCATGACGTTGTTGCTGTACTTGTTAATATCGCGCGCAATCTCGGCGAGCGATTGCGTCTGGTGCGTGAGCAGGAGACGCGCGTTGCCCGACGCATTTGTTTCGCGCAGCCCGCCGGCGAACGTGCCACCGAGTTCTCGCCACAATTGCGTAAACAGGGCATGCACGTATTGCGGATGGCCCAGCACGCTGTAATTGCGTTCCTTGTCCCTGCACTGAATCGAGTAATTGCCGCTGAACAAAAGACGCGCGCTTTCGCGATCACCGAGCGCATTGAGTTTGAGACGGCTTACCCAATCGTCGCAGCGCTCGTTATCCAACACGACGTTGTTCAGGATCTGCACCTGCGGCAACGCCGGCTCGGCGACTATCCTGAGTGCGTTGCGTTCGGCATCGGGCAGAAACTGCAGGCGCAGCGCCTTGAAATTGACCAGCAACGCATCGGGCGGCGTGTTGTATGGCCGCGTCGGTTCGTTATCGAATTCCGCCGGGTCGACGTTTTCGAGCGCGAAATAACTGCGGTCGAGCACGAGGTCGCCGCGGATCTCGCGCACGCCACGCGAACGTAAATTGCGCAACATCAACCAGAAGTTTTCCAGCGTCAGGCGCGGATCGCCCGCGCCTTTGAGGATGAGATTCCCGTTGAGCACATCGCCCTGCAGCGGACCGTCGGCGTAAATCTCGGTGGACCACTGATAAGCAGGCCCCAGTTGATCGAGCGCAGCAAACGTCGTGAGCAGCTTGATCGTGGAAGCGGGGTTGAGCGCGCGGTCGTCACCGGCCTCAACGAGCGGGCGCGCGGCCTGGACGTCCTGCACGAAAATGCCCACGCTGCTCTCCGGTATGCCGGCTTGCGTCAGCGCCTCTATTACCGCAGGCGGCAAGCGCGACCCCGGGTCGGCGGCGAACGTACACGCGCTAAACGAGATCAATACAATTAATAGGCGCAACAGTACGTCAGGTCGGTAACGCATCGATGATGTCCAGGGTGCGGTCGACCAACATGTCCATTTCATTTTCTGCGATCACATACGGCGGCATGAAATACACCGTGTTGCCGATCGGGCGCAACAGAAGTTCGTGCGCAAGCGCCGCCTGATAGAAGTCGCGCGCGAAGGCAGGATCGGCGGTGTCGATATCGAATGCCCAGATCATGCCGGTGTGGCGGAAATGTTTGACGCGCGGATGAGCAACCAGGCATTGCGCCCTCGCGGTCAGATAGGCGGCCTTATGGCGATTGCGTTTAAGGACGCTGTCTCGCTCAAATATTTCGAGGGTCGCGAGCGCCGCCCGGCAAGCGAGTGGATTACCGGTGTATGAATGCGAATGTAGAAAGCCGCGCGCGACGCTGTCGTCATAAAATGCCGCATACACGTTGTCGCTGGTCATCACAACCGACAGCGGCAGATAGCCGCCGGTAATGCCCTTGGAAAGGCATACAAAGTCGGGCGTGATGCCCGCCTGCTCGTGCGCAAAAAAAGTCCCGCTGCGGCCGCAGCCGACCATTATTTCGTCGGCGATCAAGTGCACGTCGTAGCGATCGCACGCGTCACGCGCGAGACGCAAGTAATGGGCGTCGTGCATGGCCATGCCGGCCGCCCCCTGCACGAGAGGCTCCACGATCAGCGCAGCGGTCTCTCGATGGTGCTGCTCGAGATAACGCTCAAGTGCATGGGCGCTGCGTTCTGCGCACGCGCGATAGGATTCGCCATCCTGCGCAAGGCGCCAGTCAGGGCTCGGGACCTGCGCGCTATGACGTAGCAGGGGCGCGTAAATATCTTTGAACAAGGCGACGTCGGTGACGGCAAGCGCGCCGAGCGTTTCACCGTGGTAGCTGTTGTCGAGGCTGACGAACCCGGTTTTCTTGTCGTACCCGCGGTTGCGCCAGAAGTGAAAGCTCATTTTCAGTGCGATTTCCACCGCCGACGCACCATCGCTGGCATAAAAGCAATGGCCGAGTTTGCCCCCGGCCAATGCGCTCAGCTTTTCTGACAGTTCTACTACCGGCGCATGAGTGAAGCCAGCCAGCATCACATGCTCGAGTTCGGCGAGCTGCGCGACGAGCGCAGCGTTGATATGCGAATTCGCATGACCGAACAGATTGACCCACCACGAACTGATCGCGTCGAGGTAGCGCCGTCCGTCGAAATCGTAGAGCCACACGCCATCGCCGCGCGCAATGGGCACGAGCGGCATCGATTCGTGCTGCTTCATCTGCGTACACGGATGCCATACTGCGGCGGCGCTGCGTGTCAGCAATGAACTGTTGCGAGTGCTAACGCCCATGCCGCGAAAGCCTGGCGGGAAACAATCGGAAATCGAATTTACAATCCATGTAACTCATGCAACTCAGGAGTGCGTGATTCACGCTTACAGGAGGAGGACACACATTCATTCGACGGAGCCGGTCACTTCAATGTTGCTCACTTCAATACACACCTGCAGTCGTCAACGTGTGAGCACGTGCAGACGTTAATGTGTTTAAGTGATGGCATCAATTTTGCTCGGTCGTGAGTGTAGCATTCCTGTGGAGGTCAGCTCGCCATGGAGTTACTCGATCGCATCGAAGACCAGGTCGCATCAACCGGCCTCCCGCTGTTTGCCATTACGCTCGCCGCCGTGCCGTGTCCTGACACCCCAATCATATTAACTTTGCACTGGCACGGCTTCATCAAAGGAAAGCTCGCTGAAGTTAAAGCAGCCGAAGTGATTTCATACACACCCATACCGAGTTCGGCGTTGCAACTTAATGAACGTTGGAAAGATCTTGTCGCGGTCGACCGCGCCGCCATGGAAGCGGCATGGGAGCTTGGGGCGTGGGACGTGCAACGCGCCGAGCGTCCTGGCTGCATGCGGCCGGGCGCGGACTCAAGTGAGGCGCTCGAATGTTTGCAGGCATTCGGTTCGTTCCCGTTCGGCGTTAATGGCAGCAACGCTGTTGTAGCTGATGCGCCCGATGCGAATGATCTGGTCGAAGTCGCCGCTCGTCGTGGCTATCTCATGTGGTTGTTCCGGCCCGTATGCGGCGGCATCTGGCGCGAGTATGCAGACGACGCGACGCTGGTCGGCGATGGGCGCCGGAAGCTGCCGTGTCCACTACGGCCGATACCGCCGACTTGCGACGGCCGCCGCAAAACCGTCTACCGGTTTGGCGTTCCAGCGATCAATCCATTGACCCGGTCGCACTGATAGTGTCTGCGGGTCCAGCGACCTTAACTGCCTGAATCGTCGCAGCATTTGCCTTCGACGCGCCTGCCGGGCGTGGCATTAATGCAGCGTTGTTCACCGCCGCCCCTTGAAATCCCCTGTTTGAGGCCTTATTATTAGCACTCACTCAAGTCGAGTGCTAATAAATTTTCGCAACTCATTCACGGCTTTAGCAAAGAGGAGCAGCATCTATGAAGATTCGTCCTTTACATGACCGCCTGATCGTTAAGCGGCTGGAAGAAGAGCGCAAGACGGCGTCCGGTATCGTTATCCCCGACACCGCCGCTGAGAAACCCGATCAAGGCGAGGTCAAAGCCATCGGCAAGGGCAAAGTGCTCGAAGATGGCAAAGTGCGCGCGCTTGACCTTAAAGTCGGCGACCGTGTGCTGTTCGGCAAATATTCCGGCCAGACCGTCAAGGTCGAAGGCGAAGAACTGCTCGTGATGCGCGAAGAAGACATCATGGGCGTCATCGAGTAACCCGCTAAGAAAATCAGGAGAAATCAACATGGCTTCAAAAGACGTCAAATTTCATGATTCAGCTCGCGCGAAGATTGTCGCGGGTGTCAATATTCTGGCCGACGCGGTCAAAGTAACGCTCGGCCCGAAAGGCCGTAACGTCGTGCTTGAGCGCTCATTCGGCGCGCCGACGATCACCAAGGACGGTGTGTCCGTTGCGAAAGAGATCGAACTCAAGGACAAGTTCGAAAACATGGGCGCGCAGATGGTCAAGGAAGTTGCCAGCAAAACTTCCGACATCGCCGGCGACGGCACCACCACCGCGACAGTGCTCGCGCAGTCGATCGTGCAGGAAGGCATGAAATTCGTTGCCGCCGGCATGAACCCGATGGATCTGAAGCGCGGCATCGACAAAGCAGTTGCCTCGGTCGTCGAGGAATTAAAAAAACTGTCGAAGCCCTGCACGACCAGCAAGGAAATCGCGCAAGTCGGTGCCATTTCGGCCAACGCCGACTCCAACATCGGCGACATCATTGCCGAAGCGATGCAAAAAGTCGGCAAAGAAGGCGTAATCACCGTTGAAGACGGTTCGGGCCTGCAAAACGAACTCGAAGTTGTCGAAGGTATGCAATTTGACCGCGGCTACCTGTCGCCGTACTTCATCAACAACGCCGATAAGCAAATGTCGCTGCTCGAAAACCCCTATGTCCTGCTGTATGACAAAAAAGTCTCCAACATTCGTGACCTGCTGCCCGTACTCGAGCAAGTCGCCAAGGCCGGCAAGCCGCTGTTGATCATTGCTGAAGATATCGATGGTGAAGCGCTCGCGACCCTGGTCGTCAACAACATCCGCGGCATTCTCAAAACCTGTGGCGTCAAAGCCCCGGGCTTCGGTGATCGCCGCAAAGCGATGCTCGAAGATATCGCGATTCTGACGGGCGGCACCGTGATTGCCGAAGAAGTCGGCCTCTCGCTCGAAAAAGCGACGCTGGCTGAACTGGGCCAGGCCAAGCGCATCGAGATCGGCAAAGAAGAAACCACGATCATTGACGGCGCCGGCGATGCCAAAGCCATTGAAGGCCGCGTCAAAAACATTCGCAAGCAGATCGAAGAAGCGACCAGCGACTACGACAAAGAAAAACTCCAGGAACGCGTGGCCAAGCTGGCCGGCGGCGTGGCGTTGATCAAAGTCGGCGCCGCCACGGAAGTCGAAATGAAAGAGAAGAAAGCACGCGTTGAAGACGCGCTGCATGCAACCCGCGCCGCCGTCGAAGAAGGCATCGTGGCGGGTGGCGGCGTAGCGTTGATTCGCGCGCGTTCGGGTCTGGCCAAACTCAAAGGCGACAACAGCGATCAAGATGCAGGTATCAAGATTGTGTTGCGCGCGCTTGAAGAGCCGGCCCGCATGATTGCCTACAACGCAGGTGACGAG
>JANXRI010000123.1 GCA_025353085.1 Betaproteobacteria bacterium | reverse complement strand
TGTCGGCAGCGTCCAGGTTCATCTTAGGAAAACTTCAAGAAAATCTTGAACCCCAAAGGACGCCAAGGACGGATCCGCTTCAAGAGTGCGGGTACATAAATGGCAAGCGATACAAAAAAGGTTTTCAATTACGAACTCAATTTATCCGTTGCTTTCCTTCGATTTCCTTTGCGTCCTTCGCGTACCCCTTAAGAGTCCTCAAGGGGGTATTAAAAAGAATCCTTAGCGGTGAAAGGTCTGCTTTACATATGTGAATAAAGCAGCCGGCCCGCTATCGGCACGCGCGCGGTGAGCACACAGCCGCTGCCCGAATCGGTAATGTAAATCGTTTTGCGGTCAGGGCCGCCGAAAGCGACGTTGGTCACTAGATCGCTGCCGCACGACTGTACGCGATAAAGTGGCTCGCCGCGGTGATTGAATATCCATACCGCGCCCATGTCGGGGTGCGCTACGACCAGCCCGTCATGCTCGTCGATCGTAATGCCGTCGGGGCCGCGGCCGCCCGACATCTGAATTTGCACGCCCATGCGCGCGACCGTGCCATCCGGTGCGAGTGGAAAACGCCAGACCGCGTTCGCGCGCGTCGCCGCGACGAACAGCGTGTCTTCTTTTCCATTCAATACAAGTCCATTCGGGCTCGGCACGCAATCGGCCAGTTTATGCAGCGCGCCGGCGGCCGTATAACGATAGACGCGCCCGGTCGGGTCCGCCAGATCGCTTTGACCCTGATCGGTGAAAAAAAGATCTCCGTTCGAGGCAAACGTGAGGTCGTTGACGCCCTTGAAGTGCTCGCGATGGTAGCGCGTGACGACCGGCGTGATTGCGCCGCTTGCCGGGTCGAGCAGCACGATGCCGAGCTTGTGATCGGCGATGAAGATGCGCCCGTCCTGATGGATACGAAGCCCATTGGGTTCGCCATCGTATTCAACAACAACATCGAATTTTCCCTGGGGCGAAATGCGAAAAATCCGGCCATAGGGAATGTCAACGACATAAAGATTGCCGGCGCGGTCGAACGCCGGGCCTTCGAGAAAGCTGCCGGCGGGAATTCCACCGCCGCCGGCAGCGATGCGTTCGGCCGGCACATGGCTTTTGCGCAGGTTCTGCGGCACGGCCGCAAAAACTTCGGTTTCGATAAGTTGAGGAGGCGCAAACATGGTGTGATGTTCCCGTAAACTTGATTCGGGATTATAGGCGAGATGCAGCGCGGCGCTATAATTGCGCGGCCCAATCCCGCGTTTTTTACGCCGTCGTTCCATGAGCCCGCACCGTTGAAATCTCCCCTCGAAATCATCCGCTCTTACCCGCCGCACGACTACTCGCTGCAAGGCGTTTTTTCGAGCCGGCTTCAATACGATCCGCGCCGCCCTTTTATCGTATTCGAAGGACACACCTGGACCTGGCAGGAATTTCACGAGCTCACGCTCGGTGGAGCGCGCGTGCTCGCTGCGCGCGGCATTAAACACGGCGATCGCGTCGCCGTCATGGCGCGCAACCATCCCGGCCACGTGCTGATGTTGTTAAGCCTTGCGCGTCTCGGCGCAATCATGGTACCGGTTAATCCGGAATTCGGTGTGACCGAGGCGCGCTATGTGATGGAGCATGCGCAGGTTGCGGCAGTCGTTGGCAGCGCGGAAGTGCTCGGCATCGCGCGCGAAGCGGCGAGCGGCATCGTGTCCGCGCCCTGGTTCGCATCGCTCGATAGTGCGCTCGACAGCGTGCCGGCGCTGATGGACCTTATCGCAGCAGCACCCGCAGCCGATGTGCCGCAGGCCGGCGGCGCGGACGATACCTGCCTGATTGTTTACACGTCGGGCACCACTGGATTTCCGAAAGGCGCGATGCACAGCCAGCGCAGCTTCGTCACCGGCGGCGAAGCGTTCGTGCAGCGCTTATACGTGCAGCCCGCCGACCGCCTGATGATCGTGCTGCCGCTGTTTCACATCAATGCGTTGTTCTACTCGGTCGCGGGCACGCTCGCGGCAGGCGCGTGCATGGTCATCGTGCCGCGATTTTCGGCGTCGACTTTCTGGCAGACCGCAGTCGACACCGGCGCGACTGCGGTTAATATCATCGAAGCGATCGGCACCATTCTGATGAAGCGTCCGCGCGACGAATTTCGCCACGATCATACGATTACCAAGCTCTACGGCGCGCGCCAGCCGATGATGGCGACATTTCGCGATGAATTTCACATCACGTATTTGATCGGCGGCTATGGCATGACCGAAATTCCGGGCGTGACCTGTATTCCGCTCGAAGGCCCCGCCAAAGTTGGCAGCATGGGGCCGGTGGGCCGTCACCCCGATCCCGGGCGGCAATGGGCGGAGTGCCGGGTCGTCGATGATGATGGCAATGACGTCGGCGTTGATCAGGTTGGCGAGCTGATCGTCAAGACGCCGATCATCATGCAAGGTTACTTCCGCGATGCCGCGCAGACGAACGATGCGTTTCGCGACGGCTGGTTCCTGACCGGCGATCTGGTGCGGCGCGACGCCGACGGCTACTTCTTTTTCGTCTCGCGCAAGAAAGACATCATTCGCCGGCGCGGCGAAAATGTTTCGGGCGCCGAGCTCGATCGCGTGATCGGCGAGCATCCGGCAGTTTTCGAAGTGGCAGCGATCGCGGTGCCGTCCGAACTCGGCGAAGATGAAATTCTCGTGGCAGTCGTTCCGCGCCCGGGTAAAACCATTACTGCGGAAGAAATCGCGCAATGGTCGCGCGAGCATCTTGCCGTGCAGAAAGTGCCGCGCTTCGTCGCGATCGTAGACGAGCTGCCGCATACGCCGACGCACAAGATACTCAAAGCAAAATTGCGCGCCGATGCGGGGTTGCGCGCGCGCGCGGTCGATTTGCAAGTCAAAGGATAAGGTATGACTAATTTTTTCCGCATCGCTTTGGTCGTGCCGGTATTCATTGCAGCCGGTGCGCTGGCGCAGAACTATCCGAACAAGCCGATACGTCTCGTGCTGCCGTATCCGCCCGGTGGCGGCACTGACGTAATCGCGCGGCCACTCGCACAGAAACTCACCGAAACTCTCGGTCAGCAGGTGATCGTCGACAACCGCGGCGGCGCCAACGGCAACATCGGCATGGAATTCGTGGCCAAAAGTCCACCCGATGGTTACACGCTGCTGTTTGCGCTGACAGCACAGTACGCGATCAATCCAAGTCTTTATCCGAAGTTGCCGTACGATACCGTCAAGGATTACGCGCCGATCAGTTTGCTCGCGAATGCGCCATATTTGCTGGTCGTGCATCCGTCGATGCCGGCGAAGTCGACTTCTGAGTTGATTGCATTGATGAAGACCAGGCCCGGCCAGCTCGCCTATTCGTCTTCGGGCAATGGCAGCGGCGCGCATCTCGCCGGTGAAATGTTCCGCAGCCTGGCGCGGGTCGAGATGACGCACGTGCCATACAAGGGGGCCGGGCCCGCGATGCCGGATTTGATTGCCGGACAGGTCCAACTATCGTTCGTCACTTACACGGCGGCCGGACCGCATATCAAAACCGGCCGACTACGCGCGCTCGGCGTAACGACCGCCAAGCGCTCGGCGACTCTGCCCGCTCTGCCTGCCATCGCCGAGACGATACCGGGCTATGACTCGGCAGTGTGGTACGGAATTGCCGCGCCTGCCGGGACGCCGGCCGACATTGTGGCGCGTCTTAACAGCGAAGTATTGCGCGTGCTGGCAGCGCCGGACTTTCGCAATCGCATCACGCTCGAAGCGGTCGCGCCGATCGGGACGACGCCGGAAGAATTCGGCAACTTCATGAAAACCGAAATCGTGCGCTGGGCGAAAGTCGTCAGGGAGTCGGGCGCCAAGGTCGATTGAGTCGGGCAGGCGACTCGGTATAATCATGCATACGAGTAGCAGCAACTCTGCGGGCGCCAGATTTACCGCGGCGCACCGGGCAGGGCATACCAGAGAGACAGGAGCAAGCTGTTCCGATTAACGCGGCCGCGTTATGCGCTTGCTGCAACATTGGGTTTTGCCATGAAAGTTTCCGCAGTGTTTTGCAGTCTCGTTTGCGCCTGTTTGTCCGCAGCTCCAGCACGCGCCCAGGATTATCCATCGAAGCCGGTACGGATCATCGTTGCCTACACGCCGGGCGGCGGCACCGACCTGATGGGCCGCATCGTCGGGAAAAAGCTCGGTGAAGTCTGGGGCCAGCAGGTCGTCGTCGAAAACCGTCCAGGTGCGGGCGGCAATATCGGCACCGAGGCGGTCGCCAAAGCGCCACCCGACGGGTATACGCTGATGATTGCGCCGAGCACGCACGCGATCGTGCCAAGCCTCTACG
>JANXRI010000077.1 GCA_025353085.1 Betaproteobacteria bacterium | reverse complement strand
CAAACTGCACGGGATGGTGATCGCCAAAAAACCGATCGTGATCTGGCGCACGGGCGAAGGCAAAGTTGTTGCGTTCGACGACCGGTGTGTGCACAAGCGCATGCCGTTATCGTGCGGCAAGATTCTGGCCAACGGCGCGCTTGAGTGCGCGTACCACGGTTTTACCTACAACGGTAACGGCAAGTGCGTGGCGATACCGTCGCAGATGGACGTGCCGATTCCGGCGCGCGCCAAGTTGAAACCGTTTCCGGTCATCGAGCAGGACGGCGTCGTGTGGGTATGGCCGGGCGACCCGGACAAGATGGGCAAGGCGCGGCCGCCGCGCACGGCCGAGTTCGTGAGCGACGAATGGGACAATTACACCTGTCCGCCGATTCACGTGCCCGCGAATTATCTGCTGTTGATCGAAAACCTGCTCGACATCACCCACTTCTACCCGCTGCACGACGGCAACATCGGCGATCTGGCGAACAGCAAAATCCCGATCGAGTTCATCGAGCAGGAGGTCGACGGAAATCCGTCGTTGAAAACCGTGCGCGAGGTGAAGAACTACCAGCACCCGCCGTTCCTGGTCGACTGGTTCGGCTACGAGACCGTCGACCGCATACATACGCACCAGATGTCGAATCCGGGCCTCACGCGCGTGCGCCTGCGCTGCGCGCCGCCGGGCGAACTCGATACCGCGGCTGAGCGCGGTTACATTCTGCATCACTCGCATACGCCGATCGACGAAACCAGCCATATCTGGCGCTGGACCATCACGGTGCCGAAAGGGCAGAAGAGCCTCGATCCGAAACACACCACCATGGAGCGCATGAAGGAGATGTTTCCGGCGGTGGTCGATCAGGACCGCTGGGCGCTCGAACGGCAGCAGAAAATGTTTGCGTTCGCGGAGGACGGTTATTCGGAAGTGCACCTGCGCTCGGACAAATCGATCCTGATCGTGCGCAAGATTCTGCACGCGCTCGAAAATGGCGTGATCAAGGACCCCGATAAATCCTGGCTCGCCGCCTGACGCGAAATTATGGTGCGCGCATCATGCGGCGCGCACCATCCGCGAGCCAGCCTGCTCTGCCCGAGTGGTCCGCGCACTGCTTCCCTGGTCGTAATAAGCGTTTGAAATCGTACGGCTACGCCGGCGCTGCTCCAGGGTGGCGCACCGCGGCACAGGATTTGCTTCGCACGATGCGGGACATTGATGCGGACGGTGCGAGCCATGCAGCAAAAAATTCCGGCAGCGATGCTCACGCATCGCATCGACGGCAAGCAGGCGTGGGTCAAAGCGAATCTCGAAGATAACGACTGGCTCTACACGCTGGACGATGCGTGCCGGCGCGAGTTGTCAACGGCCGTTGAAGACATGCGCGCGAATGCGCTGCCGCTGCTGTTGCTGACGCCGGGCTTGTTTCAATTCGCGACATGTCACGCGCTCGCAATGCGCGTGCGCCGCGCGTTCGCACAAGGCGTGTCGTTCGCGGTCGTCGATCGCCTGCCGCTCGATGGCGTCTCGGCCGAAGAAGCAAAAGCGCTGTACTGGTTGTTCTCATCGATGATTGCGCGGCCAGTCGCCCGGAAACTCGATGGCACGATGATCTATGATGTGCATGACACCGGCATGCAGGCGTTGCCGGGTTCGGGCGTGCGTCCCGACAAGACCAACGTTGATCTGACGTTTCACAACGACAATGCGTACAACCGTACGATGCCGGAAATCGTCGGGCTCTTTTGCCTGCGGCAGGCACAATCCGGCGGCTTGAGCCGCGCGATCAGCTTTCAGACGGCGCACAACTGCCTGCTTGCCGATTATCCTGATCTGCTGCCGCGGTTTTACCGGCCATTTCCGTTCGACCGCCAAAAAGAACACTTTGACGGCGAGAATCCGATTTTCTCGGCCCCGATGTCTGAATACGACGGCGCGCCTGCGCGGGCGGTTAGCGCCTTACCAGGTCAAGAACGCGTTCGCCATGCGCGGTGAGCCCGTAGATGCTGAAACGGCTGCCGCCACTGCCGCGCTGGATGAAATATTCGCGCGGCCTGAACTCATTGCCGAGCATCCTATGGAGCCGGGCCAGATCCAGTACGTAAATAACCGCGAGATCGGGCACAGCCGCACGGCGTTTGTCGATCATGCAGCGCCCGAACTGCGCCGCTATCTCGTGCGGTTGTGGTTGCGCGATAGCGGCCACCGGAGTTATCACCCTAAAAAAAGCAGTAGGACTGTCAATTTGCGTTTAGTTAAACGGTTAGCAGGCCCGGCGGAGCGGCGGTTGCGCGCATGAATTTCGCGAATGCGCGGGCGAGGATCACGCGTAGCCGCTGGGCATCAGTCAACTGCTCCGCAGTGGCTTTCAGTGAACTCAGGAAGGCCGCCAGGTTGGTCAGAATGGCTTGTATGACAGCCTGCTTGGCATGCG
>JANXRI010000057.1 GCA_025353085.1 Betaproteobacteria bacterium | reverse complement strand
ATCCTTTCGCCGAGAGCCGGGGGCTACAGGCCAAAACTCGTGCCAGCCCGAAGGGTTGCAGCCAGAATCGGCGCTGGCCGCGTTGCTCGTCTTGGCAATAGAATGACTATTGCCTTCACCGGGCGCCTTGCCCTCACCAATTCTGGCTGCAACGCACACGTGTTTCATTATGTTAGGCGCTCTTAATGCGCCAGCGGATCGGGCCTGAGTTGGAAATGCGCTGCCAGCGGCTTGGTGCCTTTGCCGCCTTCAATCAGCCATGGCGTGCGATCGCCGTTCGCCGCCCACAGGCCGCGGCCTTTCCAGCCGGCGTTTGGATCGTCAATGCGGCCGTCGAAGCCCTTGGCGTAAAAGCCGAGCGGATAGGGCACGCGAATCGAGACCATCTTGCCGTCCTTGTTGAGCGCGACGAGGCCGTCCATCAGGTTGGCAGTCGACATCGGGATGTCGTCGCCGAGCCCGAAGGTGTTGTGCTGGTCGACCCACGAGTAGTAGCTCGCCTCGGCGCTGTTCTCGCCGATGCCCTTAAAGCCCGGGCCCGGATACTGGTGGAACGCCCAGCCTTCGGGGCAATGGTCGCCGGTTGCTTTCGGGCCGTTGAGCGGACCTTTGCAGAGGCGACGATCGAACACGCCCATGTGGCCGCTTGCAAGCGACACCCACACGCGGCCCTGCTTGTCGATGTCGCCGCCGCGCGGGCCGAAGCCGGGCAGCGGGACGTTGTATTGCTCGGCCAGCGACTTGTGCGGATTCCTGGTCGGATCGATCCGCACGATGGCGCCCGGATTGCCGCGCAGCGTGCCCCACACCGAACCGTCGACCGGGCTCGGCATTACTGCGTAGAAGGTCGCGCCGATGCGCATGTCCTTGGTCGGATCCATCGGCTTGCCCGGCTCGGTGTACTCGTCGCGCACGCCGTTGCCGTTGGTGTCGAGCACCAGCGCGGTCCAGCCCTGCGACTTCTCGATGTCGCCGGTCTCGTCGAGCATCTTGGTGTTAAGCCAGCCGACGTTGCCGCCGCCACCACCGGTACTCGCCCAGATCGTCTCGTTGGCATCGTAGCCGAACTGCAGATGATGCGAGCCGAAGCAGGTTTGATACGCGGTGTACTTGCCCGTCTTCGGATCGTACATCGTCACGCGGCGGTTGGTGCTGTCGAGCGGAAACTCGACGGCTGACGGATGGCTCGAGCCTTTTTTGCAGAACGCGGGATTGTCCGGCTTGTGGCCCGTCGCCGCCAGCCAGACGCGGCCCTTACGGTCGAGCATCGAATTGTGGTTATTGGCCTTGCTGTCCCAGATGTTTTCCTCGCCCCAATAGGCCGAGGGCTGGAGGATCTTGACCGAGCCCGCGTTGCCGGGCCCGAGCGCGAGCGGCATGTCGGGTGTTGTCGGCAGTACAAAATTCGTCGCCACGTTCTTAACCGGATCGAGGATCGGCATGTCATTGCACGCATGCTCGCATTGGCCGTAAATCTGCCCGTAGCCGTTGACTGTCGGATAACGCTTGTCGGTGGTGATTAAGTCATGCAAGTACTGTTTGGGGTTGTGCCAGTCGCGCAGCGTGACGACGATGTTGCGCTCGATGCCTTGCGGCCGCGTCGGCTTCACATCCGGCAATTCGCCCTTGGCGACGCGCTCGGTCCAATCGGCGAGATACTTGAACGGCATCCCGCCCAACTGCCCCGCGGCGAGCAGAACCATGTTCTCGCCCGCCTGTCCGGACTGTATGCGGCGGACCCATGCTTCCTGGTGTGTCTTGCCATCGAGGTGGTACTTCGGAATGGTGCGGGTCGATAACTGGCCGAGCTGATGACAGCCGACGCAGCCGTTGTTTTTCATGCCATTGAGATAATCGGTGATCTTCACGTTATCCGGCGCCTCTTTGCTGCCGAAAACTTTGGCCTCGGGGATTTTCATCATCGAGTACCAATAGATCGCCGGGTAATACTGCGCGGCGGCTGTTTCGTTCGGCGCGGGCACGGCTTTCAGGGCTAGCAGCTTGCCGGGCGCGCTTTTCACTTTGGGCGAATCGACGAGGCCATAGCCGCGCACCCACACGTCATAATTGGCTTTCGGCAGATCCGGGATGACGTAGCGGCCCTGATCGTCGGTGACCACAATGCGAATGAACCGCACCGGCAGATCGCGCGTTTCCGCGATCACCCAGACGCCGGCTTCCGGCCCCTTCGGCCCGGTGACCACGCCGCCGATATCGTCGTTGTCAATGGCGATTGCTGCCAC
Source organism: Betaproteobacteria bacterium (assembly GCA_025353085.1). Classification (GTDB taxonomy): domain Bacteria; phylum Pseudomonadota; class Gammaproteobacteria; order Burkholderiales; family SG8-41; genus PALSA-1004. The sequence goes on along the minus strand of JANXRI010000057.1, from coordinate 1,558 downwards.
CTGCTGCGCCTGCAGTGAAGGCGGTGCAACCAAACTCAGGGCTGCAATACCGATCGCCGCCACGCCGGTTAATAAAATTTTGCGCATTGTCATGCCTCCTCCTGCAGTAGACGATCCCGGTCGGGAATTACGCTAAAAGCCGCGGTCGTCGCAGCTTCAACGTTCTTTCAATTTATTTCTTACGGCGCGCCTGTGCACAAACTTGACCTGACAGCGCGATGTAAAAATGGTCTGACACCACGGCCGTGACGCAAAAATTAAAGTCGCCGAAGGGTTAGGATTTTAAAAAACTCTTTGCCCGGCAGTACGATATCACCCGCGCTTATAGGCGGTCAAACGGCCGCGTCGGGCGGCATTCGCCTAAGCAAACGGCCCCACGAACCGTGCTGGCCAACCCGTAGCGCGGGGTCGGTGCCCTTGCGCGGGATGAATCGATAGCGTTTACGAACTTCTTGAGCATGTGGTCGAGTATTTTTAAGTGTTCGCCGGGGAAACGAGTTGGTCTGTCAGACCTTTAACTGATTTGCATAACTGTGAGGCTAACGACCGCCGCTGCTGACTGTGCCGAATCGTCATGCAGCGCCACGCACGCCTACAATCAGAAGCTTGTGAACTGGTGAGCCGCTTAAATGCTGTTGCTGCCACCCTTTACAATCCGATCCAATTACAGGGATATCCGCATGACGAGTCATAACGAAGTAGTGATCCTGTTCGACGTCGACAACACGCTGCTCGACAACGATGCCGTGCTGGACGACCTTCGAAAACATCTCGAGCGCGAATTCGGCGCCTTGAGCAGCGCCCGTTACTGGGCGATATTCGAGGCGCTCCGCACGGAGTTGGGCTATGCGGATTATCTCGGTGCGTTACAGCGCTACCGCGGCGCAGAAAACAGCGGAACCATGAATGACCCGCAGTTGCTGCTGATGTCAGCTTTTCTGGTGGACTATCCGTTTGCGCAGCGGTTATATCCGGGTGCGCTCGATGTGCTTGCGCATTTTCGCGCGTTCGGCCCGACGGTTATTTTGTCCGATGGCGATGTGGTGTTTCAACCGCGCAAGGTGCAGCGTTCGGGCTTGTGGGACGCGGTTGAAGGCCGCGTGCTGATTTACATCCATAAAGAACAAATGCTCGATGACCTCGAGCGACGCTACCCCGCGCGTCATTACGTCATGGTCGATGACAAGCTCCGCATTCTGGCTGCCATGAAAAACACCTTGAAGAACCGGCTCACGACCGTGTTCCCCCGGCAGGGACACTACGCGCTCGACCCGCACCAGCTCGCTCTTTACCCGCCGGCTGATGTAACCGTTGAGCGTATCGGCGATTTGCTCGACTACGATTTTCGCGCATTGTTTAGTCAGACCGGCACCGCCTCATAAACACAATCTGAAATAAAGTCTTTTACGCGGACATGCTAGTGTAGTGCTTCGTAATTAAGGGAACTATTGGATGTATTGCTTGTCTCATTGTTATGGTGCGGGACGGGAGACAGGTGATGCGAGTTGCAGCGACGATTGTTCTGAGCGACGAAGAGCGCGCCAAGCTCACGAGGTTG
>JANXRI010000031.1 GCA_025353085.1 Betaproteobacteria bacterium | reverse complement strand
CGTACGGCTCGTCAGGGATCGGGTCGGCGAGTCATCTCGCCACCGAGCTTTTTCAGATGATGGCGCAGTTGAAGCTGGTGCATGTTCCATACAAAGGCCAAAGCCTCGCGATGATCGATCTGATTTCCGGCCAGTTGCAGTGTGGTTTTCCATCGGTGCCCGCGTCGATCCAGCACATCAAGTCAGGCAAGATGATCGCGCTCGGTGTCGCCTCTAAAGAGCGCTCGTCCGCGCTGCCCGATGTGCCACCGCTCGACCAGGCCGTGCCGGGCTATGAAGTGAGCGGTTGGTACGGTGTGCTCGGGCCTGCGAAGTTGCCGCCCGCGATTGTCGCCAGGCTCAACGGTGAACTCAATCGCATTCTGCGCGATCCGGCGACGCGCGAAATCCTTTCGCGTGAAGGCGCCGATCCGCTACCGCGTACGCCCGCCGACTTTGCGCAAACGATCTCGACCGACATCGTAAAATGGGCGAAGGTCGTGAAGGCGGCGGGATTGAAAGTGGAGTAGGGGGTGTTGGGATTGGTGATTGGGTGATTGGGTGATTTAGTGATTTGGTAATTCGGTGATTTAGTGATTTGGTAATTTGGTAATTCAGTAATCAAGTGATTAAGTGATTAAGTGATTAGTAATTCAATCCCCTAATTACCTAATTACCTAATTACCTAATTACCTAATTACCTAATTACCTAATTACCTAATTATCTAATCACCTAATCACCTAATCACCTAATTACCTAATTACCTAATCACCTAATCACCCAATCACCCATTACCACTACCCTAAATAATTCGCAAAGGAACACCCAGTGGGCCGATTAGACGGAAAAGTTGCATTTCTGACGGGCGCGGGCGCCGGCATCGCCAGGGCGACCGCGCTTAGCTTTGTGCGCGAAGGCGCCAAAGTCGCGATCATTGAACTTAACAAAGAAACCGGCGCTGCGGCTGAAAAAGAAGTGCGCGCGGCGGGTGGTGACGCGATATTCATCGAGACCGACGCCACCAATTTCGACAGCGTGAAGCGCGCGGTCGATGCGACGGTCACCAGGTTCGGCAGGCTCGACATACTCATGAATTGCGCGGGCGGCTCGTTGCAGGAAGACGTGCCCGTGCACGAAATGGATCTCGACATCTGGCATCGCACGGTCGCGTTGAACCTGCTGCATCCTTTCCTGACCTGCCGCCACGCGATCCCGCATATGCTCAAAGCGGGCAGCGGGTCGATCATCAACATGACCTCGCACCTCGGGCTCATGGGCTCAATCAAGCCCGCCTATGCGGCGACCAAGGGCGGCATCATCGCGTTTACCAAAACGCTCGCCGCGCAATATGCGGAATTCGGCATCCGCGCCAACGGCATCGCGCCGGGCTCGATTCGCACCGAGCGCCAGATCAAGCGCTATGAAAACAAGGAGTGGATGCTCGCGGAGAAGCCCACGGCTGAAGCGCGCTCACGCATGGCGATGAAAAAACTTTACCCGTTCGCGTCGGGCGACCCCGGCGACATCGCCGCGATCGCGGTCTTTCTCGCGTCCGACGAATCGCGCATGCTGACCGGCACCACGATCGCCGCCGACGGCGGGCGTTCTTCGTACCTCAAAGTCTACGCAGGCGACGAGTGAAATGCGGCGCCGCGTTCGCGCGCCCCGATTTTTTTTACGCACTTAAGCGGTCAGTGCGATGACCGGCATTCTACTGTCGAAAGGTTTCGCCGCGACCTATGGCAAGCTGCTCGACGCCGCCGCGCGGCGCGCGGACATCAGGCCCGATATCGTGCATCTGCCCGACGATCCGCGCGCGCGACTCGCATCCGCGGACAGCGACAGAATCGAAGTCACGATGCTGACGCGCGACATCCGCTTCTCCGCGCATTACCAGACGTATGGTGAAACGCTGCTGGCGGCGAAGAACCTTAAGCTCGCGCATTTCGACAGCACGGCGATCGAGCAGCATCCGTTCGTCGCGCCGCTCGCCAAACGCGGCGTGAAGCTGACCACCGCCGCCGGCAGCAACGGCGTGCCGGTCGCGCAGACCGCGATCACGACGCTGCTGATGATGAGCCGCGAACTGCCGCACTATCTCGACGCGCAGCGCCGCAATAGCTGGGAACCAATGCGCGCTTCAGCCCAGCCACCGGATCTGCAAGGCCAGACTATCCTCATCATCGGCATGGGCGCCATCGGCGCGACCGTCGCGCGCTTCGCGCAAGTGCTCGGCATGCATGTGATCGGCATCCGCCGCCAGCTACGCACCGCTGAAGATCCCGTCGACGAAATGCATATGCTCGCCGGGTTACCGGAACTCTTGCCCCGCTGCGACTGGGTGGTGCTCGCATGCCCGCTCGTTGCCGAAACCCGCGGCATGATCAACGCCGATTCGCTCGCGCGCATGAAAAAAACCGCCGGCCTCATCAACGTCGCGCGTGGCGCGCTATGCGATGAAGCGGCCGTCATCGCGGCGCTGCGAAGCGGACAGCTGCGCTGCGCTCACCTCGATGTATTTGCCGCCGAACCGCTGCCCGCGACCTCGCCGCTGTGGGACATGCCCAACGTCATCATGACCCCGCATAGCGCGGGCGCATCCGCCGGCAATGAGTTGCGCAGCGTGCGCATCTTCCTCGACAATCTCGAGCGGTGGGCGCGCCGTGAGCCGCTGCTCAACCTGCAAAGTTAAACATTTCACAATAAAACTAAACCGGGGGAGTCTTCGTGAGCAAGCTATCGAACATCGTCGTTGCAGGCCTATGCGCAATGATCGCAGCGCCGGCTGCTTTGGCACAAAAAGATCGCTATCCCGACAAACCCATCCGCCTGATCATTCCATTCGCGCCCGGCGGCGGAATAGACACCATCGGCCGGATCATGGCGCAGAAGCTCACCGAGGGTTTCGGCCAATCGGTGGTCGTCGATAATCGTGCGGGCGCGGGCGGCAAGATCGGCATCGAGACGGCACTGACCTCCGCGGCCGACGGCTACACGATGTTGTTTATCTCGGGCGGCTATTGCGCGAACGCCGCGATTTATAAATTGCCGTACGATCCGATCGCCGATGTGACGCCGGTCGCGATGATCGGCGAATCCGGCTACCTGATTGCATTGAATCCGGGCGTGCCGGCCAAAAACACCGCCGAGCTGATCGCACTCGCGAAAGCGAAACCGCGCAGCCTCAATTACGGCACCTCGGGCGTTGGTGGCCTCACGCACCTCGCGACCGAATTATTCGACCTGATGGCGGGCACTCAGATGACGCATGTGCCGTATAAAGGTTCCGGTCCCGCGCTCACCGATTTGCTGGGCGGACAAATCCAGGTGAGTTTTGCGGCGATCCCCGTGGTGCTGCCGCACGTCAAAACCAACCGGCTGCGCGCGCTGAGCGTGACGACCGCCAAGCGCGTTGCGGCAATTCCCGACATTCCGACCATCGCCGAAACGTTGCCCGGTTACGAAACCATTTTGTGGTACGGCGTGCTCGGGCCCAAAGGCTTGAACCGCGAAATTCTCGCGCGCTGGAGCAAAGAAGTCTCCGCGACGCTCACGAATCCGGAAATGCGCGAGCGCATCGCCGCCGAGGGATTCGAAATCGGCAAGACCGACGCCGGCCGCCTGCAGGAGGTGATGAAGCGCGACATCGCGAAGTGGAGCAAAGTCGTTCAAACCGCCAACATCCGCGTCGCCCAATAGTGATGACACTGCGCCGCAGTTAATCGTCGACCTTTTCCGCGAGATTTAATTCATGAAAATAAAATCCATTAAAGCGCATGCGCTATCCGTGCCTCTCAAGTATGTGTACGCGGTAGCAACCGAGCCCTTTACCGTCGCGACCCAGATCATCGTCGAGATCACGACCGACAACGGGCTCACGGGCCTGGGCACGATCCACGGGCGAGCGGCCAAGCCGGTCGTCGAAGCGGTCGAGAAATTGAGCCACCTTCTGATCGGCATGGATGCGCATGCGCACGAAGCGATCTGGGCAAAGATATTTGCGCTTACCAACGACGGCGCAAAAATTTACAAGGATGGCGACACTGCGAGCATGGGATTTCGCACGGCGCAGCGGCAGCCGATCATGGCGGCGCAGGCCGGCATCGACATTGCGTTGTGGGATCTGAAAGGCAAGGCGTGCAATCTGCCGGTGTGGCGCCTGCTCGGTGGCGGCAGCAAGGAGATCCATGCGTACGCGAGCGGCGGTTATTACCGCAAAGATAAACCGGTCGAGATCGTCGCCGACGAAATGGCCGCCTACATCGAACAGGGTTTCACTGCCGTCAAAATGAAAACCGGCGGTCTGCCGCTCGCGCAGGACATCGACCGCGTGCGCCGCGTGCGCGAGGCAATCGGCCCCGATGCGGATCTAATGATCGACGCAAGCCGCTCGTATTCGCTGATGCAGGCGGTCGACGCGATTCACGCGTTCGAGCCTTACGACGTGTTCTGGTTTGAAGAGCCTCTGCACTGGTATGACGCGATCCGCGGCATGGCCAAGCTCACACAGCACAGCAACACGCCGCTGACCTGCGGCGAAAGCGAAAGTCATCTGTGGGCGTGCCGCGATCTCGTCGACCTCGGCCTCGTGCGCTATTTGAATTTCGACTGCACGCGCGCGGGCGGCGTCACCGAATGGCTGCGCATTGCCAGCTACTCGCACGCGCACGGTGTGCTGATGACGACGCATCACGATCCGCAAATCCAGGGCCATCTCGCCGCCGCGGTGCCGAACGGTTATTGCGTCGAAGTGTTCGCCGACGAAGATCGCGATCCGCTGTGGAACAACCTTTTCTCGCAGCGCGCCGAGCTGCGCGGCAGCAAGCTCGTGTTAAACGACGAGCCCGGCTTCGGCTATGCAATCAATTGGGATTACGTCAACAAATACCGCGTGTGAACACGCTTTAGGAGCAGACATGGAACTCAAAATTCGCAAGATCGGTATCACGAGCATCGGCGACATGGGCGGGCAGGTCGCAGTGCGCTTGAAAGCGTGCGGCTATGAAATTTTCACGGCGCTCGAAGGCCGCAGCAAGCGTACGATTGCACTAAGTGCTAAGGCGGACGTCACCGATTGCGGTTCGGTCGAGAAGCTGGTCAACACCTGCGACGTCCTGATCTCGGTGCTCGATCCCGCCGCCGCCGTCACCAAAGCCCGCGAAGTCGCAGCGGGGATCAAAGCGACCGGCAAGAAAATTATGTTCGTCAACGGCAACGCGGTCGCGCCACGCACCGCGCAGGAAATCGACGGCATCATTCGCAAAGCGGGCGGTTACTGCGTCGACGGCAGCATCCTGCGCGTAACGTCAAAAGGCAAATCGGAATTGCGCCTGTACGTGTCTGGTCCCGAAGCGTCGGTGCTCACGCAGATCAACGACGAGATTTTGAAGATTCGCGTCGTCGGCGAAAAAATCGGCAACGCTTCGGCGCTGAAGATGTGCTACGGTGCGTTCACTAAAGGCGCGCTCGCGCTCGGCGTCGAACTCTTGCTCGCGAGCCACAAACTCGGCGTTGCTGAAGAACTCGCGGCTGAATTCGAAGACACCCAGCCCGAAGTTTACAAATGGATACTCGGCCGCACCGTCGGCATGGCGCCGAAAGCGTACCGCTATGTGCCCGAGATGCTTGAAGTCGCCACCACCTTCGAAGATGCCGGCATGACACGGCGCATGATGGAAGGCGCGGCCGACATGTTCGAGATGCTCGCCAGGACGCCGCTCGCCGCTGAGTCGCCGGAAGAATCGAAGGAGCGCGGCCGCACCGGCAAACAAATCGTGCAGGCGCTGGCCCAGGGCAAAGCGTAGCGAACGTGAGGAGCCGCCAAGTTCTTATGTAAGCCCCCCCCGGCCCGCCGGGCGCCGCAGTGCAGATGCAGCCCTTGCTCCAGGTGAGCTGATTCCGTTATTATAACAACCGTTATAACGGCTAAAACCCTGGAGTCACGCCATGTTCAGTCTGAAGCTCACGCAGATCGGTAATTCGCTCGGCCTCATTCTGCCTAAAGAAGTACTGGCGCGCCTGAAACTCACAAAAGGCGACGAAATCTTCATAACGGAAGCGCCCGAAGGTTATCGCATTACCCCGCACAATCCGGCGTTCGAAGCGCAAATGAAGGCCGCGCGCAAGGTCATGAAGCGCCGGCGGGCAGTGCTGCGCGAACTTGCGAAGTGAAAAAATGGGTATGGATTGATTCATCCGTCATACCGGCTGTTCACGACGAACAAATTGCCGAGCATGGCGGTTCAGCCGGGCTGCGTGACGCCGCTTTGCTGGAGTCCGCGCTTGCAAGGCCGCTGAACGTCGCTGCTTACGGGAAGCCGGATCACGCCGACCTGGCCGCGTGCTACGGAGAGGCGATTGCCAGGAATCATCCGTTTCTTGATGGCAACAAACGTACGGCATTCATAGCGGTCGAGTTGTTTCTCATGCTCAATGGTTGGCAGCTCATTGCTTACGACACCGACGCCGTACTTACGATGCTGGCGGTCGCTGCCGGCAATACAAACGAGTCCGCGTTCGCCGAATGGGTACGTCAACAATCGGAAAAAGTGAAGTCCTGAACTGGCGAAATCGGCACGTGCTAAAGTAATCGTGCCTCGTCACTTCGGGACGAAGGGCGCTAATAAGCACGGAGGAGAACATGCAGCGATCAGCGGCTTATGCATTTCTTGCATTGCTTATCTGTTTTTTTGCGTTGAACGCGCCCGCCGCGGCGCCCGCCGAAACCTATCCGAACAAAACGATTCGCTATGTGATTCCGTTTCCGTCCGGCGGCATCACCGATCTGATGGCGCGCACGATCGCGCAGAAAACTTCCGACGCGTGGAAGCAATCGGTGGTGATCGACAACCGGCCCGGTGGCAACGCGTTGATGGGCGCGGACCTTGTCGCGAAATCCACGCCCGACGGCTATACCTGGCTCGGCATGACGATTACGCATACGGTCAACGCATCGCTGTTTCCGCAGGCGCCCTACAATTTCAGCAAAGATCTTACTGCAGTGACGGTGCTCGGCTCCTTGCCGCTCGTGATGGTCGTACCGCAAAGTCTGCCGGTCAAATCCCTCGCCGAGTTGACCGCGTTCAGCCGTACGCGCTCGTTGAACGGCGGCTCGAGCGGCAACGGCACGCCGCAGCATCTCGCATTCGAACTTTACCGACAGTTGAGCGGCGCCAACGCGCAGCACATTCCATTCAAGGGAGGCGGACCGTCGACCATCGCGCTGATCGGGGGGCACGTCGACTTTATCATCACCGGGCTGCCGGAATGTTTGCCGCACATCAAGTCCGGAAAATTGCGGCCGCTTGCCGTCGCCGGCGCAGCACGGCTGCCACCGATTTCGGACATACCGACAACCGTCGAACTCGGCATGCCGAGCCTCGCGATCACGAGCTGGACTGGCCTCATGGTGCCGAGTGCTACGCCCAAGGCGATCGTCGCGCGCATCAACGCCGAAGTCGTCAATGTGTTGAAGCAGCCGGACACGGCCGAACGCGTGCGCGAGCAGGGCTTCGCCATAGTGGCGAACTCGCCCGCCGACGCGCAGGCGTTCATGGCTGCCGAAGTCGCGCGCTGGAGCAAACTCGTGCGCGAAGCGAATATCAAGGCGGATTGAGCAAGGCCCCTCGCGGAGATGGGGACGTGTCACCGCATGCGGAAATTTCTCCTTCCTCTTCAAGGGGAAGGGCGGGATAGGGATGGGATAGTAACTTCGCATCGCGCCAATCTCACCTTCCCCTTGAAGTGGAAGGTGAGTACAGCGCTGCGCAGGAGAAATGGCCCATCCCCGGCCCTTTCCTCGAAAGGGAAGGTGAGTACAGCGTTCAAACAGTTTCGAATTAAGGTCGGCTCACCGCAGCCACAATTGATGCGCGATGATTGCCTGATAGAGGCATAGCACCGCCTCGATCAGCAGCACGAGAAATGTCATGCCTGCACCCGCGACGCGGCCGAACATGAACTGTTCGCTGAACGACAGCGAATAACCATGCAGAAGCCGCGCCACCACGAGCAGGATGCCAATCGCATGCAGCGCGTAGATCGAGAAGTGGCTCAGCTCCAGCATCGCCATCAGCAATAGCGCAAGCGGCACGTACTCGGCGAAATTAGCGTGGCCGCGGATGATGCGCGTCATGCGGACGTTACCGCCATCGCTCAGGAAGATCTTGGTGTCGCCACGCTGTTTGATGACGCGCACGCTCAAGATCAGAAACCACAGTACGAGTATGCCGGCGTATAAAGGCGTGACCATCATGATTGCGTTCCCCCGCGAGGATAATTGTTAACTTCGTTCGCGCGTTTTCTCAGGCGCGACCTTCATTGTGCCCGAATTAAAGGCGCATGCGATTCGATGCCGTAAGCAATTCGCTTTCATTCCAATGCTGATGGAATACGGGCGCTGTAAGCTGGTGACATCGCTACCTCCGTTGAGCATGCAAAGGCGCGAAAAGAGCCGGCTTTATCGTATCGGTGAGGGTAGCCGGAGAGTGAGCGTATTTCTACGACTGCTTCGTGATTGATCGCGGGCCCCGCCGCATACTGGTTTTTACTACCCTGCCGCCTGCTCATGCGAATATTGAATTGCCTGAGGTTCAGGCGCATCAGTCGCTTGCGCTTGCGCCGTTGCGTTTAAGTTAATGTCGGGCTCCGCTTTCGGTTGCGCATTCGAATCCGTAGCGACCACCGCGGACTTATCCGCGCACACGGATTCCTTTGTAAGTACGTTAAATATTTTGCACTCTTTACCGCTAATTTTTGACAATGCGTGATCGGTAATTGTCTTGTTCGAGGTGGCATAACTCGCGCCGTCACCGAGCAGCTTCACGCGCTCGATCTGAGTGATCACCTGTATCACTCCCGGACTGCTGCCCATCACCGCCAGCATTGGCGCGCATGCCGACAGACCGAGCGCGGCGCTCAGCAGGCAGGCGAGGCGGATCGTCAAATGCATAGGACCGCCGATGATGCAATCGGCATGCCAATGCTATGAATCGCGAAAATCACGGACGTCGGCCCAACCTTGACGCGTCCCGTCGATGCCAATGTCACTCACAAGCCCCGGATCAGTGAGCGCGCGGCTGCCGTTTACCCGGTAGAAAATCCCGTTGGGGGCAACGGAGCTCATGCTCTTACTCCTTGATCGTGCCCTCTTGATCGCGAATGTCGGCATTCAACGTCAGCCCGCGCTCAGCCACCGTAATCTTCTTCAGCGCGCCGCCCTTGTTGCCGTCGCGCAGTGGAGCCATGGTGACTTCCACTTTATCGCCGGGCTTGATCGCGGTGCGCGACCAGCCGCCCGCCCGCGTGAGATTGCCCGGGCTCGTCATCTCGAGCACCCACATCACCGGCTCTTCGCCCGCCTTGACGCTGCCGAAGACGAAAATCGCCACGTGCGGATTAGTCCAGTGCACTTCCCTGACCGTGCCGGAGATCGTCACCACCGACGCGTGATTGAACATTGTGGTCGAATGATGCGCGATGGCGGGATAAGCAATCGCGATCGTTACCGCGGCGAACGCGGCACAGGCTAAAAGGTTTTTGGGCGATGGTTGCATGGTCGTCTCCGTCGAAATATTTTGAAGTGATTGATAACTGAACATCCTCCCCTTCAAGGGGAGGACCGAGGTGGGGATGGGTTTATCTGCGGGCAAACATTTTTAAAACTATCCTGACCTTAGCCTTGTCTCCCAGGGGGATTTCCTGCCGGGCAAAGGGGAAGGGATAGTTTTTCATATGTGTGCAACTGAGGCCGACCCGTCTCAGTTTTTAGGCGGAATCCGGTTCCCGCCAACGTCATGCGGAATCGGCTCGAAAGTCGCGTAGCCGTCTTTGTCCACACCGGGCTTGAAATAACCTTCGAGGCAGGTCCCTTCAACGATATCCACGCGGCGCAGCCGCTGCCGGAAAAACACCCGCGTGGTCTTCCACGGTTTGGTCAGCACCTTGGGCGCGATGATCGTGAGCTCGTCGTGCAGCACGTCGGGCTCCGCGAGATAAATGCGCTCGGTGATGCGCATGTCGCCATTGTTCGGCACGCCCTGCGCTTCGCTGATCGCGATGGACGTTTGCGGGTGGATGCCCACGGTGTCTACGACGAGCTCCTGGCCTTCCCAGTGGCCGATCGAATGGCCATGGAAAGTCGGATCGGGATCGTCGGGATGCTTGCGGCCGTCGGTATAAATGCGGCGCAGCCGGTTGCCGTCGGATTCACCGAGCATCGTCACGCGCCCGGGCGTGAAGAGAATCTCCATCGCGTTGTGCGTGACGAGCATCCACGCCGGCATCGCCTCGGGCAGGCAGTTCACGAACAAGGGTGGCGGACGACCTTCGGCTTCTTCTTTGTATTGAAATTTAATTCTCTCGGCGGCCTTCTCGTTCCACGGCGGCGGATTGTTTTTCATCTGCGCATTCTGATCTGAGCGCTTGTGCGTCCACACGCCGCTCCAGTCCGGCAGCTTGCCGAGATTGGTCCAGTCTTGATGTGTCGGGGGCGGGTTGATGACGGGCTTATCTGCGGAGAGTGCAGGGCGCGCGAAGAGAATGGCGCAAGCCAGCAGTGCGAGCGGCGTGACGAAGATGCGCGCGCGAGAACGGTATTTCATTGGATTCCCTCCCGGCCGCAGTGGCGCGGCGTTGTGATTCCGCAGAGTTTAGCGTAATTCGTTAGAAGCGATTGACGCACAGTTTTCACCCATGCCTGTCCTTCCGCGAACCGCACATTCCTAACGTTTGACATCTAACGTCTCGCGTTATACTCTATCAAAGGTGATCAGATCGTTCAAATGCCGCCAAACGGAAGCTCTGTTTACCGGCGGCCGTATAAAGCGATTCGCCAATATCGATCGTGTGGCGACCAGGAAGCTGCAAATGCTCGACGACGCGGTAGAGCTATTAGACCTTCTGGCGCCTCCCGGTAACCGGCTGGAAGCATTGAAAGGCGGCCGGCGCGGGCAATACAGTATTCGCATCAATGACCAGTGGCGAGTCTGTTTTGTCTGGAATAGTGTCGGGCCGGAGCAAGTTGAAATTGTCGATTATCACTAAAGTGAGAATGCTGATGAACAAAATGCGCCCCATTCATCCTGGCGAAGTGCTCCGGAAAGAATTCCTTGAACCACTGGAGCTCTCCGCGCATGCGCTTTCCATCGCGTTGCGCGTGCCCGCCCCGCGCATCAACGATCTGGCGCGTGAGCGGCGCAGCGTAACGCCCGATACCGCGTTGCGGCTCGCGCGTTATTTTAAAACCACACCGCAGTTCTGGATGAACCTTCAGGCAAGCTATGACTTAAAGGTTGCGCTGCGCGAATCCAAAGGCCGCATCGATAAGGAAGTTATGCCACACGCGGCTTGAACGCCGCCGACCTGTATGCGGCAGTCGGGAATGCTTAAGGCTTCCCCCTCGGCTGGAGCCAATCGCGGCTACCTACTTTTGCAGCAATGCCCCCATCCGGCTAAATTCGCTCTTCGCGTCCTGCCCAAGCGCAGCCAAACGCACGTCCATCGCTTTCGTCGTCGCCGGCGCGAGCATCCACCCGAGCGGGAATTCGGCGTCGCGATGCAGATGGCGCACGCGGAGGTAACCTTGCTGAACGGGCCTAGGTATCAGGAGATGTCATGACAAACAATCAACTGCCTGTACGCGGCAAGCAGTCGTTTGAAGAACTCAAGCTCACCAACGAGTACGATGCCGAGTACTGGAGCGCCCGCGACTTGCAGCCTCTGCCGGGCTACAGCCAGTGGCGCCGCTTTGAAGACGCGGTCAAACGCGCCATGACTTCGTGCGAAGCCTCTGGCAACAGCGCGGAGCATCACTTTGCCGGCGCCGGCAAACCGATCACGGGCGGTAAAGGTGCGGTTCAGCTGGTTGACGATTATCAACTTTCCCGCTTCGCCTGCTACCTCATCGCCCAGAACGGCAACCCGATCCAGAACGAAGGTACTCGTGCCCGAGCGAAAGTTCGCGCCGGGTGATCCGGCTGGGTATTCATCGATATTCGCCCTGCGCTGGGGAATGGTGTGAAACTCCCCGAATCGTCGAAGCGGGCCTTTTCTGCGCGCTGCGTGGGGAGGCGGGCTGGCGCGGCGAACAACCCTGAAGTCTGGCGGCGCCGCTGGCTTCAGAGTACACTTCCGAGTTATGGACATCCTCGACCTGCTGAAGCGCCCCGAAGGCAAGACGCTTGAGTTCAAGCGCGATCTTTCCTCTCCGGACGGGGTGCTGCGGGGCATCGTAGCCTTTGCCAATACGGCGGGCGGCACACTGCTGATCGGCGTGGAAAACGCGACGCGGCACGTCCGCGGCGTGCAAAACCCGTTGGACGTGGAAGAACGCCTGGCCAGTGTGATCAGCGACGGCATTCTCCCGCGCCTTATTCCAGAACTGGAAATTCTCCCTTGGCGGCGCACCCACGTCCTGGCCGTGCAGGTATACCCTAGCCCCGGCCGCCCCTACTATCTCAAGAGCGCAGGGCCCGATGGCGGCGTTTACGTACGGGTCGGCTCCACCAATCGCCGCGCCGACCGGGAACTCATCGAAGAGCTGAGGCGGTTCGCCCGCGGCGAAAGCTACGACGAACAAGCCATGCCCGAACTCGACTCTGAAGCCCTCGACTTCCGAGCGGCTTCAGAGTTGTTCGCGCCGGTGCGCAAGCTCAGGCGGGCCGACCTGGAAACGCTGCGCCTTGTGACGAGACATCAGGGGCGCAAGGTGCCCACCGTCGGCGGCGTGCTGCTCTTCGGCAAGCAGCGCGAGCGCTTTTTTCCCGACGCCTGGATTCAGGCCGGACGTTTTCGAGGCACGGACAAAACCCGAATCGCCGACAGCGTGGAAATCAGGCGCTGTCCGGTGCAAGCCGTCGAGGCCGCCCTCGCTTTCGTCCACAAGCACGCCCTGCACGGCATGGAGATCGGCGCGGTGCGGCGCAAGGACCACTGGAACCTGCCACCCGTGGCCATGCGCGAGGCGATCATCAACGCCGTGGCACACGCCGACTACGCCCAGCGCGGCGCCCCGATCCGCCTGTCCATTTTCGACAATAGGCTCGAAGTGGAAAATCCGGGATTGCTGCCTTTCGGCCTGACGGTGGACGATCTGCGTCATGGGATTTCCAAATTACGCAACCGCGTCATCGGCCGCGTGTTCCATGAACTCGGGCTCATCGAGCAATGGGGCAGCGGCATACAACGCATGACGGCGGCTTGTAGCGAAGCGGGGCTTGCGGTCCCCGCGCTGGAGGAAATCGGCACCCGTTTTCGCGTAACGCTCCACACCGCGCGCACTGGTCCGCCCGCCGTTGATACGACAGACCAGGCCATTCTGGACGCCCTGGCCGGTGGCAACGGTCTTGCAACTCAGGAAATCGCCAATGCGATCGAACGCACGTCCCGTGCTACCCGTACCCGTCTCGTGAAACTCGTGGAGCGCGGGCTGGTGCGCGAGATTGGCACGAGCCCGCAAGACCCGAAGCGGCGCTACTTTCGTGCACGATAAAACGAAGCCACAAGGCATCAAGGAAACAAGGGCATGACCGAACCAACCATCATCTGCCCGAACTGTAAAACTGAGATCAAGCTCACCGAGTCGCTGGCGGGGCCGCTGCTGGAAGCGACGCGCAAAGACTTTGAGAAGCGTTTGGCACTTAAGGAGAGCGACATCTCCACGCGCGAAGCGGCGCTATCCAAGGCAAAAGAATCCCTCGACGACCAAGTAGCTGAAAAATTGAAGCAGGAGCGCGCGAAGATCGTCGTTGACGAAGCGCGCAAGGCCAAGCTGTCATCGGCCACTGAAATGGAACAGAAAGATCGCGAGGTCATCGAATTGCAGGAGGTGCTCAAGCAGCGCGAGGGCAAGCTGGCCGAAGCGCAGCAGGCCCAGGCTGATTTACTCCGCAAGCAGCGTGAGCTGGACGATGCGAAACGGGAACTGGAGCTCACCGTCGAAAAGCGTGTGCAGGCAGGCCTGACCGCCCCGCGCGATCAAGCAAAAAAGGAGGCCGAGGACCAACTCAATCTGAAGGTGAAGGAGAAAGAAGAGACCATTACCGCGATGCAAAAGCAGATCGAGGATCTCAAGCGCCGCGCCGAGCAGGGCTCGCAGCAATTGCAGGGCGAGGTGCTGGAACTGGAGCTTGAGAACCTGCTGCGCGCCAAATTTCCGTTCGACACCATCGAGCCGGTGCCCAAGGGTGAATATGGCGGAGACGTCCTGCAGCGTGTCGTCAATGCGGGCGGTCAGTCATGCGGCACCATCCTGTGGGAATCCAAGCGCACCAAGGCCTGGAGTGATGGATGGTTGACCAAGCTGCGCGGCGATCAGCGCACTGCGAAAGCAGAAATTGCAGTGATCGTGAGCCAGGTATTGCCAAAAGGTGTTGAGACGTTCGAATTTGTCGATGGCATCTGGGTTACACACCCTCGCGCTGCTGTGCCGATGGCCGCGATATTGCGCCAGTCCTTGATGGAAGTCGCGATGGCGCGACAGGCTGCTGAAGGCCAGCAAACCAAAACCGAAATGGTCTATCAATACCTCACCGGCCCGAGCTTCCGTCATCGCGTCGAAGCCATTGTCGAAGCGTTTTCCTCGATGCAGGAAGACCTGGCTGCCGAGAAGAAGGCGATACAGAGGCAATGGGCTAAGCGCGAAGTCCAACTCAACAACGTCTTACAGTCAACGGCCGGCATGTACGGCGACTTGCAGGGGATTGCGGGCAAGTCGTTACAGGAAATTGAGGGGTTGAGTCTTCCGGCACTTGATAACCCAGACCGAAATCAGCAGACGATTCGATAATTCTGATCGTCAAGAATGTGCCCGCAAAATGATGAAGAACTGTAGGGGGCAATAAATGATCGAGTCAATTCAGATTAGAGACGTTGCAACTTACGGCAATGCTCCAGAACTTTTGAGAGGTTTATCTAAGTTTAATTTTTTCTACGGCTCGAATGGTTCAGGCAAAACGACGATTACCCGAGTGATTGCAGATGAGGGAGAATTTCCGACCTGTAGCGTGACTTGGAAAGGCGGGACGAAGTTGCAGGCAATGGTTTACAACCGTGATTTCGTTACAAAGAACTTTAGTCCGTCCACAGAAATTAGAGGTATCTTCACTCTCGGCCAAAAGAACGTCGACACCCTCAACAAGATCGCCGCTGCGAAGGTCGAATTCGATGCCCTCACAAAAAAGATTGAGGGCTTGAACATTGCCTTGCAAGGTCAAGATGGGACGCGTGGAAAAAAAGGTGAGTTGGCTACGCTCGAAGAAGAATTCAAAAATAAATGTTGGGCACAAAAGCAGAAGCACGACGCCAAACTTTCCGGCGCATTCGAAGGGTATCGAGGTAACTCCGAGAAGTTTAAAGGAAAGGTACTGCAAGAACGAACATCGAAATCGGCGACGCTTGAAATTTTGGCGAATCTCGAAAAGAAAGCGGAAACAGTTTTTGGCCCAACTCCGGCTGTCGAACAATCTGTTCCTTCTATTGACACAGCAAAATTAGCTGCCCATGAAGCCAACGCCATTCTGAAGAAGCGTGTGATTGGCAAGGAGGACGTTGATATCGCAGCGATGATCAAAAGGCTCGGCAACAGTGACTGGGTCAGAGAAGGTCGAACTTTCTACGAAGCGAACGAAGCAGTGTGCCCGTTTTGCCAGCAGAGCACGGCAGACGCATTCGCACAGAGCTTAAAGGAGTATTTTGATGAGACTTTCGTAAATGACAGCAAAGCAATTGATGACCTCGCCAGTAACTACACTACCGACTCCGCACGACTTCAGCAACAGATTGCTTCGGTCATCGCAACCCCGTCCAAGTTTCTTGATGTTGAAAAGTTGAAGGTCGAAAAGGATCTCCTCGATTCTAAAGTCACGATCAACATCCAGCGGCTTGTCACAAAGAAGAAGGAGCCGAGCCAGATTGTTGATATGGAATCCATCGCCAATGTGGCCTCCACGATAAAGGGGCTCATCGCCGCCGCGAATGCCCTGATTACTGACCATAACAAAATGGTCGCAAACCTCGCACAAGAGCGACGCAATCTGACGGCTCAGGTGTGGAAGTATATTCTCGAAACAGAACTCAAAACAGACTTGGTGGCCTACGATACAGCGCGGGACGGCTTGAATAAAGCGATTGCGGAAATGACTTTAAACATTAAGTTCGCAACAACGGATATCGATGTGGTACTGGTGATGGCCGCGGGCTTCCGGCTGGAGGACGCGCCCCGCGAATCGCGCACTCTGTTTTCGCATGCGGACGCCGAGGCGCGCTACGGGGCGAGCGTATTCTGGGTGCGTGAAGAGATGCTTCCGGAGGAACAGATGCGGGATTTTCTGGAGACGTGGCAGACGAAACGAGATGGAATGAAACGCGGAATAGTGGAGATCAAATCATGATACGGAACGATCAGGAGTTGGTGGTGGCGCGTAAGCGGGTTGCTCAACTGGAACAATTGCTCGAATCGCTGCAAAAGACTGCGAGGCCGGAAGAATGGCCTGCGATGAGTTCGGGCTATCGGCTTGAGATTGAGCGCATGCAGGGAGAGATTCTCGATTATCTTGTCGAGGGCGCGCCGAAACGCGCCGCTGGAGCAGCGGTGTGACGTCAGGCGGAGGGCTGGCGCGTGCGAATCGGCGTGCGGTCTATGGCGCCGAGCAGCTTCGCGAACTGGCCGCGCGCCTTAAGGCGGACTTTGGCGCTGGTTACGGGGTGGACAACCTTGAGCTATTCCGTCGTTTCTATTTGGAATATCCGCAATTGCCGTCCGGGCGAATTTCCGACGCACCGCGTCGGAAATCAGGCTTGTTGGAAAATTCCGAGGCAGTGCGTCGGAAATCGGGGGCAGCGGCGGTCGCGCTGGAAATCCGTCACGCAGTGAGTGGAGAATCTTCGCCGATTCTCCACGCGGCGCGTGGACAATCGGCCATCGCGTCTTCGCTATCTCCGCAAGCATGGCAACCGGGTGCATTGCACCCGCATCTTTCCTGGACCCATTACCGCACGCTGCTGCGCGTCGGCCGATCCGAAGCGCGGGACTTTTACGAAATCGAGTCCATCCGCAACGCCTGGTCGGCACGGGAAATGGAACGGCAGATCAACACCCTGTTGTTCGACCGGCTGGCGAAGAGCAGGGACAAGAAGGGCCTGATGCGGCTGGCGGTCCACGGGCAGGAGATCATGCAGCCCGTCGATGTGCTCAAGGATCCAGTGGTCATGGAGTTTCTGGATTTGCCGGAATCGCCGCGGCTGGTCGAGTCGAAACTCGAACAGGCGTTGATCGACAATCTGCAAACTTTCCTGCTGGAACTTGGCAAAGGTTTTGCGTTCGTGTCGCGGCAGGAGCGGATTACGTTGGGCGGTGACCATTTCTACATTGACCTGGTCTTCTATCACACGATTCTCAAGTGCTATGTGCTCATCGACCTGAAGGTCGGCAAGCTGACTCATGCCGACCTTGGCCAAATTCAGTTTTACGTGAACTATTACGACCGGGAACGGCGCACCGAAGGCGACAACCCAACGCTGGGCCTGATTTTGTGCCCCGATAAAAATGACGCCGTAGTGCGATACACGCTGGGCGAACAACTGAAGCGCAATATTTTCACCAGCCGTTACCAGCTCTACCTGCCGACCGAAGAAGAGTTGAAACAGGAGTTGCGCCGTGAACTGCGCTACTTGGCACCCGTAGCGTCAATGCCAGCCAGAAAGCGCACGCCGAAGAATAAAAGAAGCAGCAAGCCATGAACCGTTATTTCGCCGAGCGGGACTTCATTTGCATCACGACTGCCAATCTCAATCATGAGCAGTTGCAGCAACTCAATGACGAGGTGGCGGGATATTGCCCTCACCCCGGCCCTCTCCCGACGGGAGAGGGAGCAAGAGGGGCGACGCTGTTAGTGCTCTGCACGGCGTTTCGCGGTCGAGGTGATTATCCGAATCTCACGGTAAAGAAAATTCCCAAGCAGGTGCTCTCGCGCTGCGAGTGGGGCCATGATGATTACAGTCTGCAAGTGGAAAACTTGCCGCAAATGCCGCCGTCACCCCCGGCCCCTCTCCCAGAGGGCGAGGGGAGAAGTGCACCCGGGCAGCAGGAGCTGGAGTTGTGAGCGGCAAAAGGATACTGATCATTGCCGGGCCGAATGGCGCGGGCAAAACCACGTTCGCGCGCGAATTTCTGCCTAACGAGGCGGGGTGCCCGCAGTTCGTGAATGCCGATTTGATTGCGGCAGGATTCTCCCCTTTCGCGCCCGAGCTGGCGGCAGTCAAGGCGGGACGGTGGATGCTGCAAACGATACTCTCGCTGGCGCGCAACGGCGAGAGCTTCGCTTTCGAGAGCACGCTTTCCGGCGTGGGATACGCGCGACACATTCGTGGCTGGCGGGCAGCGGGATACCACGTAACGCTTTTCTATCTGACGCTTCCGTCCGCGGAAATGGCGATTGCGCGTGTCGCGGAGCGCGTGCGCCAAGGTGGTCATCACGTTGCAGACGCTATCGTCCGGCGCCGCTTTGCGGCGGGCTGGAAAAATTTCGAACGTGTTTATCGCGACGCGGTAGATGCGTGGGTGCTTTACGATAACGCGGGTAATGAGCCTAAATTGATCGACTGGGGAGAAAGAGCATGAACCGTAAATCCATAGACTATGCGAAAGACCCGGCCCTGCGCACTTCGCTCGCAGCCCTCCGGCGCGCGGCTAAACGCGCCCGCCGGGTCGCAGCGAACACGGGCACCCAACTCGTGGTGGCGCGCAACGGAAAATTCGTCCGTGTTGCGCCTGGCGCGGGCAGAAGTCCAAAAGCATGACGTTCGTGGCCCAGGGCGTAAGCCGTCGCGCCAAGAGTTACGCGGACAGCGCAGCGATTCCGTTTGCGCTGCCGCCTTTCTCCAATGGGAGTCAGGCCAGCGCACCATGAATCGCCACGTCAACGCCATCGCCGGGCGCTTGAGCCTGCGCCCACCGCAGCGCCGCTCGCTGGAGATTCTGGATCGCGTGACCGAGATCGTGCCGCCGAAGAAAGGCGCCGATGTGCAGGCAGCGCTCGCCACCATCCGCAACGAATTCCCTTCGGTGTCCGACTTCGAGCGGGATTTTCCGTCGCTGTGCTTCGCACTGGCCACCGGCGTGGGCAAGACGCGGCTGATGGGCGGGTTCATCAGCTACCTGCACC
>JANXRI010000023.1 GCA_025353085.1 Betaproteobacteria bacterium | reverse complement strand
CGAACGGCGGGAAGCCCGCGTTCGCCAGCGCGCCTATCAACACCGTCAGGTAGGTGATCGGCAGATATTTGCGCAGGCCGCCCATTTTGCGCATGTCCTGCTCGTGGTGCATCGCGATGATCACGGACCCGGCGCCGAGGAACAGCACGGCCTTAAAAAACGCATGGGTCATCAAATGAAAGATCGCGACCGAATAGGCCGAGGCGCCCAGCGCCATCGTCATATAGCCTAGCTGGGACAAAGTCGAATAAGCGACGACGCGCTTGATGTCGTATTGCACCGTCGCGATCAGCGCCATGAAGAAACACGTTATCGCGCCAATCACCATCACGAACGACAGCGCCGTCTGCGAAAGCTCGAACAGCGGCGACATCCGCGCAACCATGAAGATGCCGGCCGTCACCATCGTCGCGGCATGGATCAAGGCCGATATCGGCGTCGGCCCTTCCATCGAATCGGGCAGCCACACGTGCAACGGAAACTGCGCCGATTTGCCCATCGCGCCTACAAACAACAGGATGCAAATCACCGTGATCAGCGACCACGCATGGCCCGGCACCAGCTCAATCGTATTGGCCGCCAGGGTGCCGGCTTTGGCGTTGTCGAACACCGTCTGGTAATCGAGCGTGCCGAAATACATGAGCACCAGCGCAATGCCCAAAAGGAATCCGAAATCACCGACGCGGTTGACGAGGAATGCCTTGAGATTCGCGTAAATCGCCGTCGGCCGCGTAAACCAGAAGCCGATCAACAGATAGGAGACGAGGCCGACCGCCTCCCAGCCGAAGAACAACTGCAAAAAGTTGTTCGACATCACGAGCATCAGCATCGAGAACGTGAACAGCGAGATGTAGCTGAAAAACCGGTTGTAGCCCGGGTCGCCGGCCATATAGCCGATCGTGTAAATGTGTACCATCAAGGAGACGAACGTGACGATCACCATCATCGTTGCCGACAGTTGGTCGATCAGAAAACCGATTTCGTAGTTGGTCGTGCCGCTCACGAGCCAGGTGTAGAGCGGACCGTTGAATATATGGCCCTGGCGCACGTCGCTGAATACCATGCCGGCCGCCACGGCGGAGATCACCATGCAGGCGATCGTCACGGTATGGGCGGCGCGGTTGCTGATCTTCATGCACAGAAGACCGGACACGAGCGCGCCGAGCAGGGGCGCGAGCGGCACGACGAGGTATAAAGTCTGTATCGTCACGGCGCTAGCCCTTCAGGCTATCGAGGTCTTCGACGTCGATTGTCTGCAAGTTGCGGAACAAAACGACCAGGATGGCAAGTCCGATGGCCGACTCTGCGGCGGCGACGGTCAAAATGAAAAATACAAAAATTTGCCCTGCGGTATCGCCCAGGTAATGCGAAAACGCGATGAAATTCATGTTCACCGCGAGCAGCATGAGCTCGATCGCCATCAGCAAAATGATCAAATTTTTTCGGTTAAGGAAAATACCGACCACGCTGATCGCGAACAGAATCGCGCCCAGTACCAGGTAATGCTGTAGTGAAACCAATTGCTTCCCCTTATCCAGGAGCGAGGATTGAGGATTGAGGGGAAGCTCTAAGGCTTCTGCCTGACTCAATCCTCATTCCTCAATCCTCTGTCCCTAATCCGGCTTTTTCTCCGACGCCATTGACACGATGCGAACGCGGTCCTTGCGCCGCACTTCGACCTGCCTCGCCGGATCGATATATTTGCTTTCCTTGCGGTGCCGTAGCGTGAGCGCAATGGCGGCCACAATCGCGACCAGCAAGATGACTGCGGCGATTTCGAACGGATAGACGTAAACGGTGTAAATGAGCCTGCCCAGTTGCTTGGTGTTGCTGTAATCGGCAGGCAGCGGCGCCGGCTCCTCGCGCTGGAATCCATCCGCTGAGAAGTGGCTCCAGAGTATCCACCCCATCTCAAGCACGAGCAGCGCCGCGACTAATCCGCCCACGGGCAGGTAACTCCAGAAATCCTTGCGCAGCTTCTCCAGGTTGATGTCGAGCATCATGACGACGAACAAAAACAACACCATTACCGCGCCGACATATACGAGCACCAACGCAATCGCCAGAAATTCCGCTTGAAGCTGGATCCAGAGTCCCGCGCTGGTAAAGAACGCAAGCACCAGCAGCAACGCGGAATGCACCGGATTGCGCGACGTGATCACGCCTACAGAAGCGCCGACCAGCACCGCAGAGAACGCGTAGAAAATGAAAGTCTGAAAGTTGAGCTCAGCCATGGCAGGTCATCAACGGAATGCCGCGTCGGCGGCACGGTCCTTCGCGATCTGATCCTCGTACAGGTCGCCGATGGCGAGCAGCATCGGCTTGGTGTAAATGAGATCGCCGCGCTTCTCGCCGTGGTACTCGAGGATCCGGGTCTCGACGATCGAATCGACCGGGCAGGATTCCTCGCAGAACCCGCAGAATATGCATTTGGTCAGGTCGATGTCGTAGCGGGTGGTGCGCCGGGTGCCGTCATCGCGCTGCTCGGATTCGATGGTGATCGCGAGCGCCGGGCAAACGGCCTCGCATAATTTGCACGCGATGCACCGCTCTTCGCCGTTCGGATAGCGGCGCAATGCGTGCAGGCCGCGAAAGCGCCCCGACTGCGGTGTTTTCTCTTCTGGGAATTGCACCGTGATCTTGCGCTCGAACAAGTGGCGTCCGGTCAGCAGCATGCCCTTGACCAGCTCGAAGAGCAGGAAGGTGCGGAAAAAATCGCGAATGGCGGCTAGCATAACGACCTCATTTCCACCAGACCCACAGCGGCGTCTGCATCCACGCACCAAGCACGACGATCCACACGATGGTCACGGGAATAAAAACCTTCCAGCCGAGCCGCATGATCTGGTCGTAGCGGTAACGCGGGAAGGTCGCGCGAAACCACAGAAAACTCGAGACCACCATAAATAGTTTAAGAAACAACCAGCCGATATTGCCGGCGGCGAGCCATGGCAGACCGATCGACTCGGCGAGCACGAGCGGCACCGGCGACAACCAGCCGCCGAGAAAGAGTATCGAGCACAACGTCGAGACCAGGATCATGTTCGCGTATTCGGCGAGGAAGAACAGCGCAAACGTCATGCCGGAATACTCGACGTGAAAACCGGCGACGATTTCGGATTCGCCCTCTGCAACGTCGAACGGCGCGCGGTTGGTTTCCGCCACGCCCGAAATCAAATACACGAGGAAAAACGGAAAGAGCGGAATGAAAAACCAGTTGAGCACGCCGTAGCGCCCATCCTGGCTCATGACAATCTCGCCCAAATTCAGGCTTTGCGCCGCCATCAGCACGCCGACCAGCGCGAAACCCATCGCAATTTCATACGAGACGATTTGCGCGGCCGAGCGCAATGCGCCAATGAACGCATATTTTGAATTCGACGCCCAGCCCGCAATGATGATGCCGTAAACGCCCATCGAGGTGATCGCCAGAATGTAGAGCAGGCTCGCATCGATGTTGGCGAGCACGAGCTCAGGACTGAACGGCACTACCGCCCATGCCGCGAGCGCCGGCATCAAGGCGAGCATCGGTGCGATCACGAACAGGAATTTACTCGCGCCGGCCGGAATGATGATTTCCTTGACCAGCAGCTTGAGACCGTCGGCGATCGGCTGCAGCAGGCCAAGCGGGCCCACGCGATTCGGCCCGATGCGCACTTGAATCCAGCCGATCAATTTGCGCTCCCACAACGTCAGGTAAGCGACGCAGAGCATCAGCGGCACCACGATGCACATGATCAGAATAAGTGTTTTGATCGCATACAGTACGTAAGGCGCGAAGTCCTGGCCGAATACGGCAACGACTGAGGCGCCGAGGAGCCCCCACGCCCATGCACCTGCATTGACCAGAGGCAATACGACTGCGTTCACACTGCCACCTTTTGCCGGGATTCAACGCGCTCGACAGTGACCGCGCCAATCATGCCGCCAAGTTCGGCCGTCATTTGACGTGCCGCCGCTACGCGCACGCAGTTCGCCGGCAATTTGTCGTCGCTCGCTGCCGCGAGCACCACCGAGCCGCCGCCTTGACTGATTTTGACCTGATCGCCGTCGCGCAATTTAAGCTGTGCAAACAAGTCGCCGTGCATCATGGCGACCGGCTCGGCGGCATCGCGCGTTTTTTGCAGTGGAATCGAGCGGCGCACGATCGGATCGGCGTGGTAAATCGGCACTTCACCAATGCGCTCGATGCCTGCCGCTTGAACATTGACGTTGCCGATTGCAGTAGCGGCCAGGCGGTTATTCAAGCGTGAGGCCACGTCCGCACCTGCGAGCGCTTCTTTCAACACAGCTTCACTGCTGTCGTAATCGAAACCCGCAGCACCGAGCAGATTGCCCAGCACGCGCAATACTTTCCACGCCGGCCGCGTTTCTGCCAGCGGCTGCACCAATCCACGAAAACTTTGCACGCGGCCTTCGGTGCTGACGAAAGTGCCGGACGTTTCGGTGAACGGCGAAACTGGCAGCAATGCGTGCGCGTACTCGAGCGCGCGATGTTGATACGGAGACAGTGCGACGACGAACTCGGCGTTTTTCATTGCGGCCATCGCTGCCCGCGGGTCGAAACAATCGACTTCCGGTTCGGCCCCGAGCAGGACGTAAGCTTTGCGCGGCTGTGCCAATAACTCGCCTGCATTCATGCCGACTGCCGCACCTGCAACATAACCGCCGACGCTGCCGGCGGCTTCGCCCAGGAAGCCGAATTTTGCGCCGCTTATGTCAGCAAGCGTCTGCACAAGCGCGTGCAACTGGGTAGCGGCCGGATGATGCTGCGCGAAATTACCAAGCAAGATTGCTGAATTCTGACCAGTGACCAGGCTGTCGGCGATGCGCTGCGCGACTTCGCTTACCTCGACCGCAGCAACGTCTGCCGGCACCGGTGCTTGTTTCGCGTTCGCAATTGCCTTGATCACCTGCGCGAGCGCATGCGCAAGTTGCGAGGGTGCGACGATGGCCTTGTTCGCGACCCGCATCAACAGGTCGTCGTCGACCGGATTGATCAGATTGATTTGTAATTGCTGCTTGGCCGCCTGACGCAGGCGGTTGGCGAGCAATGGATGGTCTTTTCTGAGCATGCTGCCAACAATCAGGACGCGATCGAGCGTACCGATGTCGGCGATCGGCATGCCAAGCCATGGCACGACTTGTCGATCGGCGCCGAAATCGGATTGGCGCAGCCGGAAGTCGACATTCGCGCCGCCTAAGCCCTGCGCGAGTTTCTGCAGCAGATATAACTCTTCAAGCGTTTGATGCGGCGTGGCGAGCGCACCGATCTGGGCTGCGCCGTGCTGATCGCGCACTTTTTGCAGGCCGCTCGCGACGAATTCAAGCGCGACCTGCCAGTCGACTTCGCGCCAGCTGCCGTCGGCCTTGATCATCGGCCTGACCAGACGGTCAGCGGAATTGAGTCCTTCGTATGCAAACCGGTCTTTGTCGGACAGCCAGCATTCATTAATCGCTTCATTCTCGAGCGGCAGCACCCGCATGACGCGATTTTGTTTGACCTGCACGGTCAGGTTGGAGCCGAGGCCGCAATGCGGACTCACCGACGTGTGGCGCGTCAATTCCCAAGTGCGCGCGCTGTAGCGAAACGGTTTCGACGTGAGCGCGCCGACCGGGCACAGATCGATCATATTGCCGGACAATTCAGAATCAACGGTTTTGCCGACGAACGAAATAATTTCAGCGTGCTCGCCGCGGCCGATCATGCCGAGCTCCATGACGCCGGCAATCTCTTGGCCAAAGCGCACGCAGCGCGTGCAATGAATGCAGCGCGTCATGTCCGTCGCAATCAGCGGGCCCAAATTTTTGTTGTTGACGACGCGTTTCGGCTCATCGTAGCGCGAGCCGCTGGCGCCGTAACCGACCGCCAGATCCTGCAACTGGCATTCGCCGCCCTGGTCGCAAATCGGGCAGTCGAGCGGATGGTTGATCAGCAGAAACTCCATCACGCCTTTTTGCGCGTCAGTCGCCTGCTCGGAGTGCGTGAACACCTTCATGCCGTTGGTGACCGGCGTCGCGCACGCCGGCAGCGGCTTCGGCGCCTTCTCGACCTGCACCAGGCACATGCGGCAGTTCGCGGCGATCGACAATTTCTTGTGATAGCAGAAATGCGGCACATAGATGCCGGCCTTGTTAGTCGCATCCATTACGGTGCTGCCCTCGGGCACTTCGAGTTTGCGGCCGTCGACTTCAATTTCTAACATCAGTCGCTTCGCGACTCTCTTACCTCCCCTCGCCCTCAGGGAGAGGGGCGGGGGTGAGGGTGGGGAGTCACGTTCTCCTTATATATAGTCCGGCACAAGACACTGCTTATGATCGATGTGATGCTGAAATTCATCGCGGTAGTGCTTGATAAACGCGCGCACCGGCATTGCCGCCGCGTCGCCGAGCGCGCAAATCGTGCGTCCCTGAATGTTGTCTGCAACATCGTTGAGAAGGTCAAGGTCCGAGCTTTTGCCCTGGCCATGCTCGATGCGATCGACCATCCGGTAAAGCCAGCCCGTACCTTCGCGGCACGGCGTGCACTGGCCGCACGATTCTTCGTAATAGAAATACGCGAGGCGCAGCAGACACTTCACCATGCAGCGCGTTTCATCCATCACGATCACAGCGCCCGAACCCAGCATGGAGCCCGCTTTGGCGATCGAGTCGTAATCCATATCGGTCGCCATCATAATGTCAGCCGGCAACACCGGCATGCTCGAGCCGCCGGGAATGACGGCCTTAAGCTTCTTGCCATCGCGCATGCCGCCCGCCATTTCAAGCAGTTTGGCAAACGGCGTGCCAAGCTTCACTTCATAGTTGCCGGGTCGCGCAATGTCCCCCGAGACCGAGAAAATTTTGGTGCCACCGTTGTTGGGCTTGCCGAGCGCGAGGAAAGCGTCGCCGCTGTTATCGATAATCCACGGCACTGCGGCGAACGTTTCCGTGTTGTTGATCGTCGTCGGCCTACCATAAAGGCCATAGCTCGCCGGAAAAGGCGGCTTGAACCGCGGGAGGCCCTTCTTGCCTTCGAGCGACTCGAGCAATGCGGTCTCTTCGCCGCAGATGTAAGCGCCCCATCCGTGGTGGTTGTGGAGTTCGAAACTGAACCCGGAGCCAAAAATATTTGGGCCGATAAAGCCCGCCGCTCGCGCCTCAGCGAGTGCTTCTTCCATGCGCTCGTAGACGTCCCAGATTTCGCCATGGATGTAGTTGTAGCCGACCGGAATTCCCATTGCATATGCGCCAATCGCCATGCCTTCGATCAGGATGTGCGGGTTGTAGCGCATGATGTCGCGGTCTTTGAACGTACCCGGCTCGCCCTCGTCGGAATTGCACACGAGATATTTCGCACCCGTGTAACCCTTCGGCATAAAGCTCCACTTGAGCCCTGTCGGGAAGCCCGCGCCGCCGCGGCCGCGCAGCGCCCCCTTCTTGAGTTCAGCGATAATCTGTTCCGGCGTAATTTTTTCGGCGAGGATTTTTTTAAGCGCAGCGTAACCGCCGCGCGCGAGGTAGTCGTCCAAGCGCCAGTTAGCGCCGGTGATGCCTTTCATGATGACGGCGTCAGGACCGAAGAGGCCATCGGCAAATGGCGCGACAGGCAGTCCCATTATTTCATTTCCTCGATGAGTTGATCGAGCTTGTCGGCGGTCATCGCGCAGGCCATACGCTTATTGTTGACGAGCACAACCGGCGCATCGCCGCAGGCGCCCAGGCATTCGGCTTCCTTCAGCGTGAAAGCGCCGTCGGCCGTGGTCTCGCCAAATTCAATACCGAGCTTTTGCTTGAGATGCGCGGCGGCCACAGTTGCGCCCTGCAAAGCGCACGGCAGATTGGTGCAAATCGACAATTTGCAGCGGCCGACCGGCCGCAGGTCATACATCGTGTAGAAGCTCGCGACCTCATAAACTGCTATAGGCGGCATGCCGAGATACTGCGCGACGAAATCCATCGTCGGCGCCGGCAGCCAGCCTTGTTCGTCCTGCGCGATCGTCAATGCCGCCATCACTGCCGATTGTTTCTGGCCGGCCGGATACTTCGCAACCGCCTGGTCGATCAGCGCGAGTGCTGCGGGGCTCAACGCAAGCGGCGCGTTCATCGGTCTATCTCGCCGAAGACGATGTCCTGCGTGCCGATGATCGCGACGACGTCGGCGATCATATGCCCGCGCACCATCTCGTCGAGCGCCGACAGGTGCACGTAACCGGGTGCGCGAATTTTCAGGCGGTACGGCTTGTTTGCGCCGTCTGAACTCAGATAAATGCCGAATTCGCCTTTCGGATGCTCGATCGCCACGTACGTCTCGCCCGGCGGCACGTGCATTCCTTCGGTGAAGAGCTTGAAGTGGTGGATCAGCTCCTCCATGTTTTGCTTCATCGCCACCCGCGACGGCGGCGCGACCTTGTGGCTGTCGGTCATCACCGGCCCCGGGTTCTGGCGCAACCACTCGATGCACTGTTTAACGATGCGGTTCGACTGGCGAAATTCTTCAATGCGCACAAGGTAGCGGTCGTAGCAATCGCCGTTGACGCCGACCGGGATGTCGAACTGCATGCGGTCATAGACCTCATACGGTTGCTTTTTGCGCAAGTCCCATTCGATGCCGGAGCCGCGCAGCATCGGGCCGGTGAAACCGAGCGCCTTCGCGCACTCGGGCGACACCACGCCGATGCCGACGGTGCGCTGCTTCCAGATGCGATTGTCGGTCAGCAGTGTTTCGTAGTCGTCGACATAGCCCGGAAAGCGGCGCGTGAAGTCCTCAATGAAGTCGAGCAGCGACCCCTGGCGGTTTTCATTGAGCTTGCCGATCGCTGTCTTGTTATGAATTCGCGACGCTTCGTATTGCGGCATGCTGTCGGGCAGATCGCGATATACGCCGCCAGGCCGGTAGTACGCGGCATGCATGCGGGCGCCGGACACCGCTTCATAGCAATCCATCAAATCTTCGCGCTCGCGGAACGCATACAAAAATACGGTCATAGCACCCACGTCGAGCGCATGCGCGCCTATCCACAACAGGTGATTGAGGATGCGCGTGATCTCGTCGAACATGACGCGGATGTATTGCGCGCGCAGCGGCACGTCGACGCCTATCAACTTTTCGATCGCCATCACGTAAGCGTGCTCGTTGCACATCATCGACACGTAATCGAGCCGGTCCATGTATGGCACCGACTGCAGGAAGGTGCGGTGCTCGGCGAGCTTTTCGGTCGCGCGGTGCAATAAGCCGATATGCGGATCGGCGCGCTCAATGACTTCACCATCAAGCTCGAGCACCAGGCGCAGCACCCCGTGCGCGGCCGGATGTTGAGGACCGAAGTTCATGGTGTAGTTACGAATTTCAGCCATGCCGCATCAGCCCTTGCGGAAGCCTTCGTTGTCCGCGTAATTCTCTTCACGCACAACGCGCGGCACGATCTCGCGCGGCTCGATCGTAACCGGCTGGTAAATCACGCGCTGCTGATCGGGGTCGTAACGCATTTCGACATTGCCATAAACCGGGAAGTCTTTGCGAAACGGGTGACCGATGAACCCATAGTCGGTCAGGATGCGGCGCAGGTCGGGATGGCCGTCGAACACGATGCCGAACAAGTCGAATGCTTCGCGCTCGAACCAGTTCGCTGCGGGCCATACACCGATGACAGAATCGACGACCGGAAAATCGTCGAGCGGGCAGAACACGCGGACGCGAAGCCGGTGGTTGTGCGTGAGACTCAGCAAATGGTAGACCGCCGCAAAACGCGGTCCTTCGTAACCCGAGTACGCGCTGTAATCGACGCCGCAAATGTCGATCAACTGTTCGAAGCGCAACTCCCCGCGGTCACGCAATGCCGTCATGACCTCGATCGCATCGGCAGCCTTGACGACCAGCGTGACCTCGCCGAGCGCGGCGGAAACCGACGCAATTTTCTCGGCGAAGGCGGCCTGAATGCCCTCGACAAGAGCTTCGCTACGCGTTGTCATCTGGCCCGCTCATTTCAGCGCGCGATCGTGTTCGTGCGCTTGATCTTGTTTTGCAACTGGATAATTCCGTACAGCAGCGCTTCGGCAGTCGGCGGACAGCCCGGCACGTAAATGTCGACGGGCACGATGCGATCGCAGCCGCGCACGACCGAATACGAATAATGGTAATAGCCACCGCCGTTCGCGCACGAGCCCATCGAAATCACCCAGCGTGGCTCAGCCATCTGGTCATACACCTTGCGCAGCGCCGGCGCCATCTTGTTGCACAGCGTGCCGGCCACGATCATCACGTCCGACTGGCGCGGGCTCGGGCGAAACACGATGCCGAAGCGGTCGAGGTCATAGCGCGACGCGCCCGCATGCATCATCTCGACCGCGCAGCAGGCGAGGCCAAATGTCATCGGCCACATTGAGCCCGTACGTGTCCAGTTGATCAACGTGTCGACGCTGGTCACGACAAACCCTTTATCCATCACGCCGCCGTCAGCCATATCGGGGTCCCAGGATCAATCCCATTCGAGCGCGCCTTTCTTCCACTCGTAGACGAAGCCGACGACGAGAATCGCGAGGAAAACGAGCATTGCAAGAAAGCCGAACATCCCGAGCTCACGCAGCACGATCGCCCACGGAAACAAAAAAGCGATCTCGAGATCGAACAGAATGAACAGGATGGCCACGAGGTAATACCGCACGTCGAACTTCATGCGCGCGTCTTCGAAGGCCTCGAATCCGCATTCGTACGGCGAATTTTTCTCAATGTTGGGGCGATGGGTGCCGAGCAGCCGGCTGATGCCGCTGCCCATCAGCACAGGCGCTATGCCGAAGGCGGCGCCGACGACGAGGAACAACAGAATCGGAAAGTAGTTTTCTAACATCTGAGGTGATGGATCCGAATTCGCAATTCGCTAAATCAGTTTGCCGCTTTAGACCTGCTTGCCTATCGTTTGTTCTGCTGCATTTTCGCCAGCACCTGGCGCACTGCCGGCTATTTATCGACTTTACATCTCGCGCTCAACTGCCACTTCACATCTGAATCACTGGTGCCGACGGAGAGACTCGAACTCTCACGACTTTCGTCACCGCCCCCTCAAGACGGCGTGTCTACCAATTCCACCACGACGGCAATCGTTATCAGAACTACGCGCAACTACAGTGGAGATCGACGAACTCTCCGTTCATGCGCCGCGCTTTTATTGCTGCTGTTATTTGGGTATGTCCTTTGTTTTCGAATCGACGTCGCTGGCCGGCTTGTCGGGTGTCGGCGCGGGCACATCGGTGGCCGGCACCGGCGTGCCGGCGGGCGCTTGCGACGCCGGCTGAGTCGCCATGACGCCCTTCAAATTGCCCTTATGCGCGTAATACCAGGTGAGGCCCATGCTCGTCAGAAAAAATACCGTCGCGAGTAACGCCGTCGCGCGGCTTAAAAAATTTGCCGAGCCGGTCGAGCCGAATACGCTGCCCGACGCGCCGCCGCCAAACGCCGCGCCCATGTCGGCGCCTTTACCGTGCTGTAGCAGCACCAGGCCGATGATGCCCAGCGCTGCGATTACGTGCACTACCAATAACAGAGTTTCCATAAGCCTCTCGCTAAACTTGAACCGGCGCCTGCTACCTACGCTCCGCCGCTCGGCAGATCGCCATGAATTCTTCGGCCACCAGCGCCGCGCCACCGATCAATCCACCGTCGATATCGGGCATTGCAAACAACTGGCCCGCGTTCGCGGCTTTCACGCTGCCGCCGTACAAAATTACCAACTTCGATGCGATTACCGCATGGTGCGCCGCGATTCTCGCGCGGATAAACGCATGCGCCGCCTGCGCTTGCTCCGGCGTTGCAGTCTTGCCGGTGCCAATCGCCCACACCGGTTCATATGCAACCACCGCGCTACCCATAGCTGCCGCACCCTTCGCCGCGATCACCGCATCGAGCTGCGCACCCACCACCTCTTCCATCTTGCCGGTCTCGCGCTCCTGAAGCGTTTCGCCAACGCACAGTATCGGCGTCAGCCCGGCCTGCGACGCCGCGCCAAACTTGGCCGCGACCACTTCATTCCTCTCGCCGAAAACGCTGCGGCGCTCAGAATGTCCGACGATGACATAGCGGCAATCAAACTCGCGCAACATGACCGCAGTTACGGCGCCGGTATAAGCGCCGGCGCCAAACTGGCTTACGTCCTGTCCGCCCCACGCCACCGTGGAATGGGCAAGCACTTGTCGGGCCTGGAAAAGATATGGATACGGCACACACACGGCACAGGCTGCGCCCTGCAAATCTGCCGCCGCCGCGCGTATATGACCGAGCAATGCTTCGTTGGCAGCCAGATCGCCGTTGGACTTCCAGTTGCCCGCCACCAGCCTGCCGCGCATCGCCGATCCACCCACTCAAAGGCTTGATATTTTACCGGTCTCGTCTTCCAGGGTCAACGTAAATCAGGCTTTGTTCAGCGTTGAAGCGCGTTGATTCAAGAAGGATTTTGACGCTTGCGGCGAATGACTAGCCAAGTGGAAAAGAAGCCAACGAACGCTCTCAGCAAGCTGAAAATCGCTTCACTGCGCCGCCTTCCGCACCGATGCGGCGATGGTCTCGGCCCATGCTGTGACGTGCGGGCGAGACTTGCCTTCGACCATGACGCGGATCACCGGCTCGGTGCCTGATGCGCGCAACAGCACGCGCCCGTTTGCGCCGAGGGCGGTGGTAGCTTTGGCAACCGCCTGCTGAATGCCGCGGTCGGCATTGAGATCTATCTTGCGCGACGTCCGCACGTTGACGAGCAATTGCGGGTAAAGCTTCACTTCGGCGGCCGCTTTGGCGAGCGACACCTGCTCGGCGCGCAGCGCGCCCAACACTTGGAGCGCCGACACCAAGCCGTCGCCCGTCGTGTGATGATCGAGGCTGATGATGTGACCCGAATTTTCGCCGCCCAACACCCAGCCGCGTTGCTGCATCATTTCGAGCACGTAGCGATCGCCGACATTGGCGCGCGCAAACGGGATTTTAAGACGCGTAAGCGCGTGTTCTGTTCCCAAATTTGTCATCAGCGTACCGACCACGCCGCCGCGCAATTTCTGGCGCTGACGCATTCGATGGCTCGCGATTACGTAAAGCAGTTGGTCTCCGTCATAGACCTCGGCTTTGGCGTCGACCATCAATAAACGGTCGCCATCGCCGTCAAGCGCAATGCCCAGGTCCGCCCGCTCGCGCTTGACCGCTTCCTGCAACGTCTTCGGATGAGTCGCCCCGCATTCGGCGTTGATGTTCAGACCGTCGGGTTGATTGCCGATGGCAATCACATCGGCGCCGAGTTCGTGAAATACATGCGAAGCGATGTGGTAAGTCGCACCGTGTGCACTGTCAACGACCACCTTCAATCCTTTGAGGTCGAGTTGCGCCGGGAATGTGCTTTTGCAGAATTCGATATAGCGCCCCGCCGCATCGTCGATCCGGCGCACCTTGCCAAGTTTCGCGGACAAACTGCATTGCAAAGGGCGCGCGAGTTCGGTCTCGATCGCGGTTTCGACTGTGTCGGGAAGTTTCGTGCCGGCGCCGGAAAAAAATTTGATGCCGTTATCGTCGTACGGATTATGCGAAGCACTAATGACGATACCGGCGGACAATCGCAATGCGCGAGTCAGATAGGCGACCGCCGGCGTCGGCATCGGCCCCACCAGCAATACGTCGACACCCGCCGCGCACAACCCGGCTTCGAGCGCCGATTCCAGCATATAACCGGAAATGCGCGTGTCTTTGCCGATTAACACCGTCCGTCGTGCCGCAGTCTTGCCTTCGCGAGCAAGCACCTTGCCGGCGGCGTATCCGAGTCGCAAGACGAAGTCAGGCGTAATCGGCGCCGTGCCGACCGTGCCGCGTATTCCATCCGTGCCGAAAAATTTTCTTGTCATATTTAAGTTGCCGCATTAACCGCCGACCACACCGCGAGCGCGTCGCGCGTTGCCGCGACGTCATGCACGCGGACGATGTGCGCGCCTTTGGCCACCCCGATCAGCGCCGCGGCAACGCTCGCAAACACGCGTTCGTTTACGTCGCGCCCGGTCAATCGGCCGAGCATCCCCTTCCTCGATATTCCCACGAGTAACGCTGACTTCAAGGCCGCAAAACGATCGAGATGGCGCAAAAGTTCGAGATTATGCCCCAGCGTCTTGCCGAAGCCAAAACCCGGATCGATCACAATGCGTTCCGGCGCGATGTTAGCGGCATAAGCCGCCCGCACGCGGCCCTCGAGAAACGCCAGAACTTTGCCGACCACGTCGTCATACCGCGGATCGTTCTGCATATTTTCGGGCGTGCCCTGCTTGTGCATGAGGCACATCGCCACATCGCTCGCTGCGATTGCGGCGAGTGCGGCCGGCGCCTGCAATGCGTTGATGTCGTTGATCATCGATGCGCCCGCAGCAATCGCTTCGCGCATAAACGCCGGCTTTTGCGTATCGACCGATACTGGCACGGCGCTGCCAGCCAAATACTCGAGCACCGGCAGCACGCGGCTTCGTTCCTGCTCTAGCGCAACAACTCCGGAACCCGGGCGGGTCGATTCGCCGCCGACGTCAATGATGTCGGCGCCTTCATCGATCAGTCGACGCGCATGAGCGAGCGCCGCGTCCGTCGTGGCAAAGCTGCCGCCGTCAGAAAACGAATCGGGTGTGACGTTGACGACGCCCATGATGAGCGGGCGCGCCAGCGAGAGCGTGAATTTACCGCAGCGTAAGAATTGGGACATGAGGACGAAGGAGCGACCGCAACAAGCGCGGCCTTCTTAAGCAGCCTTCATCCCGCGGCGGCGAACCAACCTTGAAGTTAAGTTCCTGGCGCCGGCGCAGTGGTGGGCGCGGGGCTTGGCGGCGGATCTTTGGGCGGCACCGTCGTGGTCGCCGCGAGTGGCTTCGGCGGGCGCGGCTCGCGGCCTTCCATGATGTCTTTCAATTGTTCGGAATCCATGGTTTCCCAGTCGAGCAGTGTTTTCGCCATCTTCTCGACTTTGGCGCGATTGGCTTCGATGATCGCGCGCGCGACGTGATACTGCTGATCGATAATGCGGCGCAGTTCCGCGTCGACCTTCTGCATCGTTGCTTCCGACATATTCTTGTGCGTGGTGATTGAACGGCCGAGAAACACTTCACCTTCATTCTCGCCGTAAACCATCGGCCCGAGCGCGTCCGACATACCCCATTCGGTGACCATGCGGCGTGCCAGCGTCGTCGCGTTCTGAAAATCGCTGCTTGCGCCGGTCGTCATCTGGCCCAGAAACACTTCTTCGGCAATGCGGCCGCCCAACGACACAGAAATGTCCTGCAACAGATGCTCGCGGTCTTTGCCGTGACGATCTTCCTCGGGCAGCATCCAGGTCAGGCCCAACGCGCGCCCCCGCGGAATGATCGTAACTTTGTGCACCGGGTCGGCTTTCGGCAGCGAATACGCGACTACGGCGTGCCCCGCTTCGTGATAGGCGGTGGTAACGCGCTCGTCTTCCGGCATCACCATCGAGCGCCGTTCGGCACCCATGTAAATTTTATCCTTTGCCTGTTCGAAGTCGTCCATGTCTACCAGGCGCTTATTCTTGCGCGCCGCGAACAATGCAGCCTCGTTAACGAGATTCGCAAGATCGGCGCCGGACATACCGGGAGTACCGCGACCGATGATGTCGGCTTTGACGTCAGGCGCGACCGGCACTTTGCGCATATGGACGAGCAGTATCTGCTCACGACCGCGGATGTCCGGCAACGGCACTACAACCTGGCGGTCGAAGCGACCGGGCCGCATCAACGCGGGATCCAGTACGTCCGGTCGGTTGGTCGCGGCGATCACGATGACGCCGGCAGCGCCTTCAAAACCGTCCATCTCAACGAGCAGCGCGTTCAATGTCTGCTCTCGCTCGTCGTTGCCGCCGCCCAAACCGGCGCCGCGCTGGCGGCCGACCGCGTCGATCTCATCGATGAAGACAATGCAGGGCGCATGTTTTTTCGCCTGCTCGAACATATCCCTTACGCGTGCCGCTCCAACGCCGACAAACATCTCGACGAAGTCGGAACCGGAGATGCTGAAGAACGGAACCTTGGCTTCGCCCGCGATCGCGCGCGCGAGCAGGGTCTTGCCGGTGCCCGGCGAGCCCACCATCAACACGCCTTTCGGAATGCGGCCGCCCAATTTCTGAAACTTGCCGGGATCGCGCAGAAATTCGACGAGCTCCGCCACTTCTTCCTTGGCTTCCTCGCAACCGGCCACGTCCGCGAACGTGACGGAGTTGTTATTCTCATCCATCATGCGCGCGCGGCTCTTGCCGAATGAAAACGCGCCGCCCCGGCCGCCACCTTGCATCTGGCGCATGAAGAATATCCAGATGCCGATCAACAGCAGCATCGGGAACCACGAAATAAATATATTCATGAGAAACGATTGCTCTTCTTCGGGCTTGGCGTCGACCTTCACGCCGGCCTTCAAGAGATCGCTGACCATCCACAAGTCGCCCAAAGTGCCCGGGCTGTAAGTTACATACTTGCGGTTGTCCTGGGCGATCCAGCGCACGGTGCGACCTTCAACCTGCGCCGAAGTTACGCGGCCCTGCTTCACTTCGTCCATGAACTGGGAATAGGGGATGACGCTTTGCGCGGCCTGGCGGCTGCTGAACTGATTGAATACCGTCATCAACACGACTGCGATGACGAGCCAGATCGCTACGTTCTTAATCAAGTTATTCAACGTGAGTCCTTATGACTTTATGGGCCGCTTACACCCGAATCTGGTTCAATTCTAAACCGTTCTATAACCGATTGTTAGCGATGCCATGAGCGCGTATCCGTGGAAGCTTACGCGCTAACCGCCGGCGCGCACAATGTGCAAAATTTGCGGCCGGCCCGCTGCGGGCCTATTTACGCGTCCGCCGGGCTGCCTCAATCCCTTCAGTGGCCGGCCTTACGCTCCTTGCCCAGCAGGTATAACTCGTTGCTGCGCCCTCGTGACGCCTCCGGCTTGCGCGTGACCACTTGATTAAAACCGCTGCGCATCTCGCGCAGAAATTCCTGGAACCCTGACCCCTGAAAAACTTTGACCAGCAAGCCGCCGCCTGGTTTCAAATGTTTTACTGCGAATTCAAGCGCAAGTTCGGCCAGATGCATTGCACGGGCCTGATCGCTCAAAGCGATACCGCTGATATTGGGCGACATATCGCTTAAAACAAGGTCTATCGAGTGGCCGGCCAGTTCCTGCTCCAGCGCGCCCATCACGCTCTCTTCACGAAAGTCCCCTTGCAGAAAGGTGACATTGCGCAGCGAATCCATTGGCAGAAGGTCAAGCGCGATGACGCGCCCGCTGGCGCCGACTTTAGCGGCCGCGACCTGCGACCAGCCGCCCGGCGTTGCACCAAGGTCGACCACGACCATGCCGTGCTTCAAGAGCTTGTCGCGTTCGACAACCTCGATCAACTTATAGGCCGCGCGCGAGCGATAGCCTTCCGCCTTCGCGCGTTGCACGTAGACGTCGTTGATGTGCTCCATCATCCACTGTTTGCTGGTCTTGGTACGTTTCATCGGTTAGGATGCCGCCATGATATTAGACCTCACATCTGCCCAGCGCCGCGCACTGCGTGCCCGTGCCCACGCGCTCAATCCGGTGGTCATGGTCGGCGATGCCGGACTGACCACGCCGGTGATGAACGAAATTCATCAAAACCTTGCCAGTCACGAGTTGATTAAAATTCGTATCATGGCCGACGAGCATGCAACGCGCGGCCGCTTTCTGGGAGAGATTTGCACTACCCTGCACGCGGCCCCTGTTCAACACATCGGCAAGATCCTGGTCATCTACCGTCCGCGGCCGGCCGAAGCCGTCGTCGCGCCGAAGAAGAAAACTAAAATCAGGCCCAAACCCGCCCGCCGTACGAAGCGCAGTTTTCAGCATTGACCCTCGGACGCCGGCTGTTAGCGCGTGCGGGCGTGCAGCCAGACGAGCAATACGCCAAGAATGCTTTGAATCAGATAAAGCACGCTCGCGACGCCGTGCCATGTAGTGAAACGGTCCCGAAACACGCTTTCCATGACGCCCTTGGGCAATGCTTGATTTTTGAGGCTGCCAAGTATGGGCTGCACGCCGAATTCGCCCGCCAGTATCAGCAGCAACAGGATGACCACGATCCAAAAAACGCCTTGCTTGAAGCAGCTCCCGCCGAAACGCACCAACCGAAACAGCAATAAATACACCGCGCAGCCGATTCCAACGTACGCGATCAGCGTGAACAGTTTCCCCGCGAGCGCACCTGCCGTCCCGCGATCCACACTGTAAAACAGCGTCGGTGCGACCAGATATCCAACCGCCCACATGCCGCCGATCCATAGCGTCAGCGCGATTGCATAAATGGCTTCGGTAAGTGTTTTCATCGTGACGGCGAGGACATTTGTTCGCGGAGCGCGCTTTGAGGCACGAGCGCCGTCTTAAATATACTTCACGTCCCGTATCTCGTATTCGCGCACGCCACCCGGCGCTTTGACCTCAGCCACGTCGCCTGGATGCTTGCCGATCAATGCGCGCACGATCGGCGAGCTAATCGATATT
>JANXRI010000021.1 GCA_025353085.1 Betaproteobacteria bacterium | reverse complement strand
GCTTCCACTGAATTTCGAGCGACACCGGATCGAGTTTTAGTTTTTTCATGTGAACTCCTTGATCGTTACCTCGACGGTGTAGTCGGCGAGGATTTTCACGTCAGCCCTGATCGGCACAACGAGCGTGGATTCGCGCTCCTCGAGTATCAATGGACCAGCGACGCGCGTGCCCGGTTTCAGTGAATAGCGGTCATACACGGGCACCGCCTGAAATTTTTGCTTAAGCGGCAGAAAAATCGAGCGCTTGCCGCGCATCACCGGTTCTGCACTCACGCGCGTGTCGCCCCATGCGAACTGGTGGCTTTTGACGACTGAACGCCCGGTCAGCCGCCACGTGACGACCTGCGGCGCCGCGCCCGGCACGAGATGGCCGTAGAACTGGCGGTAGCTACGCTCGAATTCGCGAATCAGCGCGGGCGACATCGCCGCATTCACCGCGCGCCACGGCAGCGTGACGGAGACATTGTGGCCTTGTCCCGCATAGCGCATTTCGGCGCCTATCCACCACTTGAGCGACGCATCTCGCGCATTCGCGGAATCAAGTTCGGTCTCGGCATCCGCGCGCAGTTCAGCGT
Source organism: Betaproteobacteria bacterium (assembly GCA_025353085.1). Taxonomy (GTDB): domain Bacteria; phylum Pseudomonadota; class Gammaproteobacteria; order Burkholderiales; family SG8-41; genus PALSA-1004. The sequence goes on along the minus strand of JANXRI010000021.1, from coordinate 3,404 downwards.
AAACGCCGGCGACTTTTTTCCAGTCGATGGCCGCGACAAGCGTCGGGTTAGACCACGAGCGGTCGACACGCGCCGGCGCGGCGAGCAGACCTAAGCAGGATCCCGCGCCGGCGGCAATCGTCGCGAGCACGCGCGGAATCTGCAGCTTGCGCGCCACTTCCACCGCATGCAAAGGGCCGGCGCCGCCGGTGGCGACCATCGTGAAGCTGCGCGGGTCGTGGCCTTTTTCGGCGATGTGAATGCGCGCGGCGGCAGCCATGTTTTCGTTCACGATATTGCAGATACCCCAGGCCACCTCGGTGGCCGTCAATTTGAGTTCTGTTGCGAGCTTTTGCAGCGCGCCCTGCGCAAGGTCGGTGCGCAATTTCATTTCACCGCCGAGAAAATTATCGGGGTTGAGATACCCGAGTGCCAAGTCGGCGTCGGTGACCGTCGCGCCGTCGCCGCCGAGTCCATAGCATGCAGGTCCCGGCACCGCGCCCGACGAGGCGGGACCTACGTTGAGCAACCCGAGATCATTGACGTGCGCAATCGAGCCGCCGCCGGCGCCGATCTCAATCAGGTCGATGCTCGGAATCAATATCGGGAACCCCGAGCCGCGCTTGAAGCGCGATACGCGGGCGCATTCAAAGCTGTGCGAGATCAACGGTTCGCCGCCGACTGCGACACAGGCTTTGGCCGTCGTGCCGCCCATGTCGAATGCAAGAATCTCCGCGATGCCGTTCGTGCGCGCGGTATTGAGTGCCGACAGCACGCCGCCCGCGGGGCCCGATTCGAGCAGCAGAATCGGCGTGTCGGCGGCCGCCTTGCCCGAGGTAAAGCCACCGCTCGAGATCATAATTTTCAGCGGCGCGCCGGGCGCCAGATCGTGCACGCGCTGATCGAGCCGGTTCAGGTATTCGGTCATCAGCGGCTGCACGTACGCGTTCGCCACAGTGGTCGACATGCGCTCATATTCGCGGATCTCGCGCGCGATGCCGGAAGAAATTGAAATCGCGAGCTTGGGAAAGCGCTGTTTGACCGCTGCCGCGATCTGTTTTTCGTGTACGTCATTCACATACGCGTGCAAGAGGCACACCGCGACCGCTTCTATGTCGAGCTTACCAAGCTGATCGAGCACGCGGGCAAGATCGCTCGCTGCGAGCGGTTTGACGACGGCGCCGCTCACGTCGAGCCGCTCGGTCGCCTCGATGCGCATGTCCTCCGGCACTAACGGCTGCGGAATTTCGAGATTGAGATCGTACAGGTCGTAGCGAATTTCGCGCGCGATCGTGAGCACGTCGCGCGTGCCTTGGGTGACGATGAGACCGGTGCGCGCACCTTTACGCTCAATCAACGTGTTCGTGACGAGCGTCGTGCCGTGGACCACGTCGGTCACGTCGCGACGCCCGTCGCCGCGCGCCGCGGTGATTTGCTTGAGCAGATCTTCTATCACCGTGGTCACTGCTACACCGGGGTCGTCGGGGGTGGTCAACGTCTTGCCCACCCAGATCCGGTTGCCCGGCGCGATGACGGCGAGACCATCGGTAAACGTGCCGCCGATATCAACTGCAATGCGGATGCTGTCACGGCGGGATTTTGGTTTGGTTTTTTTCACGGCAAGTTCCAATAAAAATTAATCACTGACACTGCGGCAAATAAGCCGGCATTCAGGGTCTACTTGAATTCGATAGGGGCGTAAGCCAGAATCCAGCAGTCTCTGTTTACAATAATTCCGGATATAAATCTCGCCATTGCAAATTGGTTTTCTCAATCAACTCCAGCTTCCATTTTCGACGCCAATTTTTCAGTGCCTTTTCGCGTTCAATCGCGGATTCCATCGAGTCGTGTTGCTCGTACCACACCAGGTCGTGAACTTTATATCGCTTGGTAAAGCTCTCAACGGCATCGTTTTTATGTTCCCATACTCGCTTGATCACATCCGACATCACGCCGATGTATCGCGTTGCGTTTCTCCCGCTGGCCATGATGTAAACGCAGGGCTGCTTCATAACTGATTAAAACACTGTCATGACTAATTAAAACACTGGATTCTGGCGTTCGCCAGAATGACGATGGGAAAGGCGTCTGATCCAGACTTTGCGGAATCACGTATCTCGTTCGATCACCCCGAATCATTCAGGCGGCAGCGCGCGTATCTCTTCACGCCGCTTGAGCCACCACGAATAAGCGGGCGGCAGCAGGTCAAGGTAATCGCCGCGACCCAATTCTTTCGCCGCATGCACCGGCCAATTCGGGTTATACATAAGTTCGCGCGCGAGCGCGATGAGGTCGGCTTGTCCGCGTTGCAAAATCGTTTCGGCCTGACGCGCTTCGGTGATCAAACCAACCGCGCAGGTGAGTAACCCGCTGTCGCGCTTTACGCGTTCAGCGTACGGGACTTGATAGCCCGGCGTCCGCGGCACGATGGCCATGTTGAGCGGGCCATTGATGCCGCCGGATGAACACGTGATCACGTCGACGCCGCGCGTTTTCAATTCACGGGCGAGCGCGACCGTATCGTCCATGTCCCAGGCGCCACCGTCGCCGTCGACCGCCGACACGCGAAAGAAGAGCGGCTTGTCCTGCGGCCACACGGCGCGCACAGTCTCAGCCACTTCGAGAGCGAAGCGCATGCGGCCCTCAATATCGCCGCCGTACGCATCGGTGCGTTGGTTCGCGAGCGGCGACAGGAACTGATGGATCAAATAGCCATGCGCGCCATGAATTTCACAAATGTCGAAACCGGCGGCGAGACTGCGCTGCGCCGCCTCACGCCAGGCCGCCAGGATTTCCTGGATGTCCGTCACTGCCAGTTCCAGCGGCGTAGGCGCATCGGCCCGCGGCGCTCGTCCACTCGGCGACACAGCGCGCCAGGGCGGCATACCGCGCCCGGCGTCCTCATCCGTCAACGGTTTGAAATTGGTCCACGGCGGGCCGCACGACGCCTTGCGTCCCGCATGACCCAATTGAATCGCCGGCAATGAACCGTGCTGGCGCAAAAAATCGGTAATGCGGTGATACATCAGCGTGAAACGGTCGGCATAAATGCCTGCACAGCCGTACGTTTTGCGCGCGCGTTCCTCGACCGCGGTTTCTTCGCAGAACACGATGCCCGCGCCGCCGAGTGCAAACTTGCCCAAATGCACGAGATGCCAGTCGGTCGGCCCGCCATCGCGCGACGAGTACTGGCACATCGGCGATACCACGACGCGATTGCGCGCGGTCAACCCACGCAACGTGGCAGGTGTAAATAAAAGCGGCGCTACGGGCGCCGCCCGGGCTTCAGTATGTTGCGAATTGTCGGACAACGGCTATTCGATCTTGATGCCCTGCTCGCGGATGACCTTGCCCCACTTGGCGGATTCCGCTTTGTTGTAAGCAATAAATTCTTCCGGCGTGCCGCCGACGGTTTCGATGCCCTG
>JANXRI010000455.1 GCA_025353085.1 Betaproteobacteria bacterium | reverse complement strand
CACGATCTCCAATATGCCGGATCTAACCGTGACAGCAGCGGTTGATTCCGGGGCGCAGGCGTACAAGATGGCCGGCATCAAGCCCTCTGACGTCAAAATGCTGTCGCTGTATGACGCGTTTACCATCACGCCAATTTTATTTCTCGAGGATCTGGGCTTCTGTCCGAAAGGCGAAGGCGGACGTTTCGTGGCCGGTGGCGCCACTGCGCCCGGCGGCGGCGAAATTCCGGTCAACACCAGCGGGGGCGGGCTTTCATATTGCCACCCCGGCATGTATGGTCTGCTCGTGATGATCGAAGCGATCCGCCAGGTGCGCGGCGAATGCGGCAAGCGCCAGGTCAAGGACTGCGACGTTGCTCTCGCGCATGGCAATGGCGGAGTTCTGTCGAGCCAGTGCACCGTGCTGTTCGGTGGCCCGTCGACAGTCTAATAACTGCAACACTCAACACAGCGGGCTCGCCGGCAACGGCAGCCCGCTTTTCTTTTACGCTGCCTTTCGCTTCGGCGTTTTCGCACCAGCGGCGCGCCGGACCTTGCCGGCTGAATTCACAGTGCGCCCCAAGTCGCCAAGATTCTGCAACACAATTTCCGCACCCTGCTTGGTATGGACGATCAATGATAATTCGGCGCCGGCAGCGCGCACATACCGTTGCAAAGTTGAAAGCAGCAGGTCGGAACGCTTTTCCAATTGCGCCACGGCCACCTGACCCACCCCAAGTTCGCGTGCAATCTCGGTTTGGGTTTTGCTCATGGCTTTTCGAATATCACCGAGCGAATCCGCATGCTCGATCATCTGGCGCGCGAGCCGCACGGCCTTGGATTCAATGCGATTACGCCGCGCCTTGGGTAATCCCGCGATAACGTTATCAATGCTGCGTCCCATTTTTCACCTCTTGGCTATTCTTCCGACTGCAACTTTTCGCAAATGCGAATCAAACCGCCCGTCCGCGATTTTGATCAACCGTTTGTAAAACAATTTCTGATTCTTGCCTTGCTTGTCTCCGGCTACCAGCAGGACCGCCATTCGGTCCGGATCAAACGCAAATGCCGCGCGCCAGATTTCGCGGCCACCGTGCACGGTAAAGCGCATTCCTTCATATTTGAGTGCTTCGAGCCATCAAGGGTATCGACGTGCGGACGGCCCGCTTTAGGACCGGCGATTTGCACCGCTTTCGCAGCCGCCAGCAGATTGGCCTGCACATCTTCGGCGAAACTCTCGAACTCGGTTTCGAATTCGTCATGGAAACGCACGTCCCAGTTCACGCATTGGCCCGTCAATTAGATATCATCTAAGAATGATATCATGTTAAAGTGATTTTTGCATTCCGTCGTCCCATCGGAATCGAACCCGTACAAGCCGCGCCCATCAGGGTCGATTGGTCACATTGGTCATGGCCAGGCACGTCGAGAGCAGCTATTAGGCAAAGCGTTGTCCTCTGCGAACTCATCTCCGTGTGTGCTTCGTGCCGTCAACGTCATAGAGCTCTGCGATGTCGTGGAGCGCCCCGAGATTAAGAAAGTGGGCGTAATCGGCAACTTGTCCGAGTTGTGGCGCCCAGATGAAGCGGTATTCTCGTTGATACGCGAAGCGAAAATCCTTGGACATAAGCGGGTCGACACGTTCCCTTTCTTTCACGTCGTAAGGATCGAAATACGCGATCGGATTGTGGCGGAAGAACCACTGCGGCCATGCGCGAGCCCCGTGTTCGGCCAAACGAGTCGCAAACGTTTCTGGCTCTGTGATAACAAGGCAGCCGTTTCCTCGAAAGTCGGTGAACAACTTTACGTCCCATTCCGTACTCATGCATATCACGTAGTAGTTCGGGGCTGATGCGGTGGTCTGTAGGTCTCCAAGGATCGGGAACTTCCCGCCGTCCTCCGTACTGATTGTGATATGCCGACCCGCCCTGAAAGAGATCTTCGAGCGCTCCTCATCCTGCCGCGCAGCATCGCCCTCCATATCCTTATAGGTAGAGGCTGGTGCGACACGAAATGTCCCGCCGTAGAGAGTAGTCAAAAGGTCATCCATGTAGCCATATCGAAAGAGCACATCGCCGTAGTTAGGGTGCCTTGCTCGTCGCGGTGCCTCGCAATGTCGGTAAAGCTGCCCGGTGGGTGGCGCTGGCGCCTCGGCGTCGCGCAACTGAAATTCGAGCGGAGTCTGATGTTCCTTTCGGAACCAGTACCACGAACTCAAGAACGAATCGATAGGGATTACGTCGCTTTCCACGCTGACGAGACGTTCGAGATTCCGCACGATGTCCCGATATCGCTGTTGAAGCATAGCGTCGGACATTCGCTCCAGATACCGGACTACACGGTATCGAAGCTCCCACATTTCGGGTTCATATTCCGTGAGGCTGGAATTAAATGAGGCAATCGCTTCAGACTTGGGAAGTGACAAGGGCAAGGCGAATGCCGGCACACGAAGCTTAGAGGTCATCCGAACGTAAGATTCCTGTTTTCTGACGCACGCAGAATAAAGGGTACGCCCTTTCGAATCCCTGCAAAGTTTATCGCTGCGCTTTCTTCATTGCTTCCACGATAGCAACCGTGCGAACGCTAACGGTTGTGACGCGCATCAGAAGATCAATGACCTTTTCCTTGTAGTCGGCGAAGCGGTAGGTGTCGAACTTCTCGCGGATGGTCGGATCCTTGGGCTTGGATTCCTTGTACTGATCGAGTATCCACGCCAGAGCCGAGCGGTTGCCCAACTTGTATTCCCATGCCTCGGGCGGCACACCGGAAAGTGTTGTTTCGCTGTCGAGCACTATGCGTCCGCCCTCCACGTCGGCTTTGAGCATCGCTTTGGGTGTTTGTCCCGCCTTGCGCACTTTCTCGTCGGGTACGTCGATGCGCTTGAGCTTTGCCGGTGCAACGGTCTCGTAACCGATGTGCAGTTCCGTCAATTCCCTGCCCCAGTCAGCCCACTGCCAGAAATCAGCGTAGAACGGAACGCGTGGAAATTCGCGCTTGAGATTCAGTGCGTATTTCTCGCGATAGACGGGATCGTGCAGCACGCCGTAGACGTAATGGAAAATCGCTTCCTTGGTTATAACGCGCTTGGGCTTTGAGCGGCCGGATTGATAGTGTTTCTTAAACTGATCGAGCGCCCAGTCAGTTATGTTATCAACCCTATTGCCGCTTTCGTCATATCTCCAGAGACAAACAATCTGTGCAGCGCTCGGGATGAACATGTCCTTATTCGGAAGACGGTTTGTAGCGATCACGCCAAACTCGCTCCGCTCCTCTACCGAGAAGCTGAATCCAACATTCGGATGCTCCTTGTCAGGAAACAGGTTGAAATTCTGATACGGCCTGTGAGTAATGACCGGCGCAAAGTACGTAAATCGACTTACGAATGGTCGATATAACGAGCCGACAATATGCGAGTTGTCCGGCAACAGTTGCGTGCCTCTGCGCATATGCGATTCCAGTTCGGTCGTCCATTTAATCGAGCGATCGACAAAATCTCCAGTCGCTTTGGGGCTGCCAGCACGTTGCCACCGTTGCATTTCTGTCTGATAGGCCGTGCAAAAGTGAGCCACCTTGGCCGCAAGTGTTTTAGGACTATCGTCATAAACCCACTCGTCGCGGTTTGTCACTATTCCAAGCGAGAATAATTTAAATATTGCTTTTTCCTGTGTCGATTTCCGAGCAAGCTTGGAGTCTTTATTACCTATAGGTATTAGTGATTCGAAATCGGTATTGGACTGTTTGATCCAGTTGCCCTTCTTGTCAGGCTGAATCTCATTGACTTGCAATGCCGAAAGTTTTGCCCCGCCGAGAAACGCAAGCTTGTCTTCGGCAGGCTCAAGCTCCGGTCGTCTTAAATAAAAAATACGGCAACCTTTGGCTTTTGCACGCTTGACCATAAAACTGATCGCAACGCCAGCCTGGATGCCAAACACGTTGTGCTTAGTGCCTGAGAGCTTCGGGTTCGAGCGCACGTCACCACCGAGATCCACCACGTAAACGTCGTTGAACTCCTCCGCCACCACCTTACGGAATCCGTCGAAAGTGCGGCTTTCGATAAAGCTGCGGTTGCTGATAAACGCGAGAATGCCGTTTGCATCCAAACGATCGCTTGCCCAGCGGAAGAAGCGTGCGTACATGTCATAGAGCTTGGTCTTCTGCGCCGTGCTCTCGGCGATGTAGGTTTCCTTGATCCGCTTGTCGATCTCGGGATATTCGCGGTTCTTATTGTTGTCGTTCTCGTTTGCCTGATTGGCGTTGTACGGCGGGTTGCCGATGACGACGCTGATCCGGCGGCTATTTTGGCGTTTGATGCGCGCGACGTTTTCCACGCTCACGCTGCCGAACAAATCGTCGATATGTCCCGCGTGCTTGTGTAAGCCCGCCACGTTATCCAGCGTGTCGACAAAGCAGAGGTTGGGGAACTCCAGATATTCGTCCGTAATCGCGGCGTAAGTCGCTTCGATATTGAGGTTGGCGACGTAGTACGGCAGGATCGCGACTTCGTTGGCGTGCAGCTCGAACTGGTATTTATGTTTGAGCCTGGCTTTTTGGCCGCGATAGTGCTCCAGCAGCTCGCAGATGAAGGTGCCGGTACCGGTGGCCGGATCGAGAATGTCCACGCCCCGGTCAATCAGGTTCTTGCCGAAGTGCTTCTCGCACAACCAGTCGGCGCTTTCGATCATGAAACGCACGATTTCGTTTGGCGTGTAGACGACGCCCAGCCGGTCGGCCGCCTTGACGTTGTAAACCTTGTAAAAATTCTCGTAGATGACCTTGAGGAAGGTCTGCTTCTCATGATGGCTGCCGATCTGCGCCGCGGCGGCGCGGATCGCCGCGTAATAAGCGTCGAGGCCGCGCAGCGTTCGCTTCTTCAGACCGCCAGTGAAAAAAGTGGCTTCGAGCGCATAGAGCGCCTTGGCGATATTGTTCTCGTGATGGAAATCGTCCTCGCCGAAAACCTTGGAGAAAATATCCTCGGTCAGGATATGCTGAATCAACATCTCGCGCACATCAGCATCGGTCACGCCAGGATTGATAGTTTCCTGGGCGTGTTTCAGAAAGCTCTTTGCTGCCATGCGAAATTTTGCATTGTCGTTAAACGCCGCCTCGATCATTGCCCGCAGAGCAGCGAGCACTGCGGGAAGGTCGCGCTTGAACTGCTCCACCGCCTTGCGGAACTCCGAAATTTCAGCGCGTTCGTAGCCAAAAAACAGATTCAGCAGCTTTTCCAGCGAGCGCACGTCATCCACTGGACAGCGCATAGCCTCGCGCCGGTTCTGGATCAAGACGGCCTCGGTCGAATCCTCGAAAATAATATTGTCTTGCGGATAGCCGCGCTTGAGTTTTCGCTCAATCTCGACATTGAGGTCGTCCTCCTCGTCTTTCGCTTCCCAGTAACCGAACGGCATGCGCAATGCGTGCAGCAGCGCTCCATCGACGTAACGCCGGTCTTTCGCGGGCGTGGCAATTTCGTATTCCGGGACAAAGACAAGATCGTGCGAGCGCGCCCAGCCCTTGAGCAAATCCTTAAATGCCTCACGCACGACGCTTTCACGCGTCGTGCCGGAAACCTTCTTTAGAGTGGAAAGCTCATTGAGGTATTGCTGGATTAATACCTGGCTCAAATCAGATTCACTTCCGTAAAAGGCAAATCCAGGCGAACACTCCCGCTAGGAGAATATTGGTGGTCGGTGCAAATATCTCGCGTCCGGAAACCCACTTAAGAGGCGGCTTTCATATTTTTACCTATGCACTAATGCATTATTACATGAGCATCTGAATTCACCGGCAACTGTGAAACCGTACCCACCTGAACCTCGATATTCACTCCAATACGCTGCTACGCCGTGTAATGATTGGCGCGCGACGCCGACTTATTCAAGTATCCGACCGCGTGGCACGGAATTTATGGCGCCGCGAATGGTCTTAACCAGACAACAGGAGGTAACCTTATGGAACGTCGCACATTCTGGAAAGCACTCGCCGGGATTCCGCTTGCGCTCGGCTTGGCGCCGCGTGTTATCGCCGCGCAGGCTGAATCGATGAAGGCCGTCGAGGAACTGCAAAAAAACTGGAAAGCGCTGCTTGCGGACGGCGCCAAGGTGCCGTCGGCGACCGAACCCGTCAAACTCACGAAAGAAGAGTGGAAGACGCGCTTGCCCGGACAGTCTTACGAAGTATTGCGCGAAGAAGGCACCGAGCGGCCGGGTTCGAGCCCGCTTAACAATGAAAAACGCCAGGGCGTGTTCACCTGCGCCGGATGCGATCTGCCGGTTTTCACCTCAGCGATGAAATATGAAAGCGGCACCGGTTGGCCGAGCTTTTTCGCCGCAATCCCCGGCGCCTTCGGCACGAGCACGGATCACAAGATTCTCTATCCGCGCACCGAGTATCACTGCATCCGCTGCGGCGGCCATCACGGTCATATCTTCGACGACGGCCCGGCGCCGACGGGTAAGCGCTACTGCAACAATGGGGTCGCGCTGAAGTTCATTCCGAAAACCGGCAAGGCCTGAGAAGCAAGTCTGGCCTGCCGCAGATAAACGCAGATGCACGCGGATGTATCAAGGTAAGTGCGGTCGTTGCGACTGAACGCGCCGGGTCAGAGCACGGGTTTTGGCTATTTGAAATCTGCGTTTATCTGCGGCTTGATCCAGCGGTTGCTGCCTGAACGGCTTTGCCTGCAAGGTGGTTCCGCTCTCCGATAGTTCCTGCTATTCTTTCAACTCATGTCTACCCCGGCATTGAGGCTTGCCAATTTCGCTGATGCGCAATTGATCGCGTTGATGTCGCGCGAATTGATCGAAACGGGACTATCCGGCTGGTCATGGGATCCCAAGCGCGTCGCGCGCGCGATCCAGGCCAAAGACACCGCGGTGGTCGTCGCCGGGGTGCGCAATCACCTGACCGGTTTTTCCATCATGAATTTCGGCGATGAGCAGGCGCACCTGAGCCTGCTCGCGGTCACGCCTTCACACCAGCGCTGCGGCATCGGCCGGCAATTGCTGAACTGGCTCGAAGAGTCGGCGTTGATCGCGGGCATCACGACTTTCAATCTCGAGTTGCGCGCGAATAACTTCGCCGCGCGAAATTTTTACCGCGCAATGGGCTTTATTGAGGCCGCATACATCCCGGGCTATTACAGCGGCATCGAAACGGCCCTCAGAATGTCGCGCGACATCCGCCGCCAGATTCCGAACCGCATCAGCTGACGCGTAGTCTTCAGCACGTCAGCGGCGAGCACCGGTGTTTACTACTCGACTAAAGAATCTTGCGCCGTGCAGCACGCACGCCCCGGGATTTAATCCGCTACGACCCCCGCCTGACGGATTACTGCCGCCCACTTGCTAAATTCCGATGCAATATAAGTTTGGAATTCGGCCGGTGAACTCGTGACGGCCTCCAACCCCTGGATCGCCATCCGCTCGCGGATATCCGGCGCTCGTAAAATCGCGGCGATCTGCCGGTGTAACTGCGCAATCACGCTTTGCGGCGTGCCGACTGGCGCGACCATGCCCTGCCACACTGATACCTCATAGCCATGCAATCCGGCCTCGCTGACGGTTGGCACTTCGGGCAGCGCGGCGGCGCGCTTGATGCCAGTGACGCCGAGCGCACGCAGGCGCGACTGGCGGATGTGGGGCAGCGCCGACACCAGGCTCGCGAACATGAGCTGGGTCTGCCCGCCGAGCAAATCCGTGAGGGCCTGCGGGCTGCCCTTGTAAGGGACATGCACGAGATCGACGCCCGCCATCGTTTTAAATAGCTCAGCCGCGAGGTGCGGTGAAGTGCCGCTACCGGCGGATGCATAGTTGATCTGGCCCGGCCTGGCTTTGGCGAGCGCGATCAGCGCGGCGATGCCGGTAGCCCGCACGCTCGGGTGCGCGACCAGCACATTCGCGCTGGTGTTGAGCAGCGTTATCGGCGCGAAGCTGCGCAGCGGATCGTAATTCACTTTCTGGTAGAGGCTGGGCGCCATCGCGAGCGTGCTGACATTGCCGAGGAGCAAGGTGTATCCATCGGGCGCTGCTGTGGCGGTGAGTTCACAGGCGATCGTGCCGCCGGCGCCCGGCCGGTTATCGATCACCGCGGCTTGACCCCAGATTTCCGTGAGCGGTTGACCGAGCATGCGCGCGACGATGTCGACGCCGGCGCCGGCCGGAAACGGCACCAGTATGCGCACGGGGCGGTTTGGATACACCTGGCTTAATGCACCGGACGACCCGAGCACCAGCGCGAAACCCGCAAGGTGCGCGAGCGCCGCGCCTTTCATTTCGCGAGACCCAGTTCGCCGAGTATGTTTTTGTACTCGGCGTATTCGGCCTCGAGAAACTGTTTCGCTT
>JANXRI010000449.1 GCA_025353085.1 Betaproteobacteria bacterium | reverse complement strand
TGCGGACCGCCGCCGCAGGTGAATGCCGGATCGCGCGGCACGTAGATGGATGTGCCGAGATGCTGCAAGGCATCGTCGTCGGGGCAGTAGAACAGCATCGACAGCAGGCGATGAGGCGCATCGGTGTGCGGGCCGATATTGAAGTTGGTAGTGTCTCTCACGACCAGCGAATCGGCCTCGAATCCGCACCGGTACAAGTCGTCTCCGAAGCGCGCTTTCACCTGCGGCGCGAACTTATCGATTACTGCGGTCATGAATCGCTGGGTGAGGAGCCAACCCGCAAAGTCCTGCCAGAACGGGCGGCGACTTTCATTGAGCTTCTCGATTTCGGCCGGCGTAAATGGCATCACAAATCGCTCGCGGTAGGCGTTTTTGGGCACACGCCCGGTGTCGCCCAGGCTGACAAAAGAAGATGCGTCTGGCCAATTATCGCGCAGCGCCTGATAAAAATCGGGTGGAAAAATGTCTTCGACGTAAATATGCGCGTACGGGTACTCGCGAACTGGCGCATTCGCGATCTGGTAGAGAACATGCTCTTCAACGGTGGAAGACATAATTCCCGACGCCTTCGAATGCGCCCTCGGTGCGCTGCGCTTTCGCCACTTGTGCGTCGGAATAGCTAAAGCCAAGCGCCTGCATATCGTCGATGATTTTTCGATGCTGTTCGAGGTGGGTGTTTATTTCCACCAGCACCGATTTCAGCCGCGGGTCGCCTAGTACGCTCTTGCAACCGGCCAGCACTTTATGCTCGATCCCGTCGACGTCGATTTTGATGTGAGTAGGTACCGGTAGCACGCCATCGGCCACCAGCGCATCGAGCGTGGTAGACACGCAGCCTTGAGAAAGTTTGGTGTCTCGGCGTTTGAGGTGATGATCGACTTTTTCACCAAAGGAATGGCACGAACTGCCGATCTCGAACTCGCTCAAGTGGAGCAGCGAATAACTCGACGTATCGCTGAGCGCCATGCAATAGGCAATAACGTTTTCCGTTAGGCCGTTCATGACGATGTTGCGGCAGAGCAGAGCGAAATTCTGCGATTCCGGTTCAAACGCAAAAGTGCGCACGTTGCGCGTCTTGGCGGCCCATATCGTGTACATGCCGACGTTGGCGCCAATATCGAGAAACACTTCGCCGGGCTGAAAGTCGCTGATCCATTCGATCGTGTCGGGTTCCTTGGTAAACAGGGAATCGACCCGCCATTGGGTAAACACGTTCGGGGTGGCATAGATGACTTCAGTTGCGCCGTCATAGATGGTCTGGTGCGGCGACAATTTTTCGTATTGCTCGAGGGTGATTTGCGGCATTTCGGACGCTGCCGGCACGGAGGCCATATTGTGCTTACGATTGCGCCATGGCCACAAGAGTATGCGAAACGCGCTCATTGTCAATTCGTGTCTGCCCGCGGCGCGATGATAAGCGTCACACCGCCGGACTCCCCAAGTTTTCTCTACGAAATAGTGCGTTACATTATCAAATGAGGGCGATTGCTGCGTCAATAGCAGAGCGGTTGCTGTAAACTGCTTCAAAAAGCTCGTGCCAGCGACAGACAATGTGATACTGAAGAATCTATTTGCGCGTTTATTCTCGCGCCCGCCGCCGGTAGCTGTGCACGAACTGCTACGGCACGGATATAGTCTGCAGCGGGCCGGCGACCTGATAAACGCCGAAACTGTTTACAAAAGTGCGCTCGATCATGACCCGGCCAGCGCTGATGCGCACTATCTGCTCGGCGCGCTGCTTGGCGAGCGTGGCGACCTGGCCACCGCCGCAGATCACCTTGACCGAGCGCTCGCATTGAGCCCCGAACGCGCGGACGCGCATGCAGCGCGCGGCAATGTGTTCCTCTTGCGCGAAGAGCGCGCAGCAGCGGCGACAAGCTTCGAGCACGCCTTGCGTCTGGATCCGGCCAACGCGGCCGCGCATTTTAATCTCGGCCTTTTACTGCAGACGGTTGGCGCGAAGGCGCGTGTATTTCAGCATTTCTCGCGTGCGTATGAACTGGCGCCCGACATACCCGATCTGTTAAAGAACCTCACACTCTCCTATCTTGGGTTCGAACGCTATGAAGAGGCGCTCGCGCTGCTCAAACACGTTCTCGCCCGCTCACCGGGGCACTTCGAAGCGTTAAAATGCATCGGCCTCGTGCTGCAAAAAACGCATCGGCCCCAGCAGGCGCTCGAGCATTACGACCGCGCCCGCGCATCAGGTGACAGTGATCCTGAATTTTTAAATAATTATGGCATTGTGCTTCAGGACTTGGGGCGCCTCGATGAAGCCATCGCGAAATACAGCGAGGCGATTGCGCTCAAACCTGATTTCATGCTCGCAATCTGGCATCGCTCACTTGCCTATCTGCTGCAGCACGACTTCGCGAGGGGTTGGCCCGACTATGAGTTGCGGGTGGCGAGCGATGATCTGCCCAAACGCCCGACTGAGTTTCCGCGCTGGAACGGTGAGGCATTGACCGGCAAGACGCTCCTTGTTTATGCAGAGCAGGGCTTGGGTGACGAGATCATGTTTTCGTCTTGCGTTCCAGACGTCATGGCCGCCGGCGCGCACGCCGTCATCGAATGTTCGCCTAAACTGGAAACGCTGTTGCAACGCTCGTTTCCGCAGGCCACCGTCTATGCAATGACCGCAGATCGCACGTTGCAGCGGCGCGCACTCGACGCCGGCATCGACTTGCAGATTCCGATCGGCAGCCTGCCGCTGTACTATCGGCGTGAGCGCACGGACTTTCCTGACCATCGCGGTTATCTACGCGCCGATCCGGACCGCATCGCCCGCTGGCGCGACCGCCTCTCAGCGCTGGGGCCGGGGCTCAAGGTAGGCATTTCGTGGCAGGGCGGCACGCATCGCTCACGACGGCCTGTGCGCTCCATGCCCCTGTCAACATGGCAGCCGATCCTGAAGTCGAAAAATATGCATTTTATCGATCTGCAGTACACAGACTGTAGCGCCGAGCTTGCAGAACTGCGCGCAACCAACGGAGTTCACGTTCACTCTTGGGATGATGTGCGCACGGACTACGAAGAGACGGCAGCGCTGGTGACGGCGCTTGATCTGGTCATCAGCGTATGTACCGCGGTCATCCATCTGGGCGGCGCACTTGGCCGGCCGGTGTGGGTCATGGCACCGTTCAGCCCTGAGTGGCGGTATGGGTTCAAGAGCGACGGGATGCCGTGGTACCCGTCAGTGCGCGTGTTCCGCCAACCGCAATATGGAGACTGGGACGCAGTCATCTATCAGGTTGCCGAACGATTGGCTGATTTTCCCGCAGACTGCGCGTCAACGGCAATCGATGGCCCGGGAGCCGCGGGGGAGTGCCGGCGATGAGCGCGCGTTCTGTCAATGTAAGATGCGGCGCCGTCAGTAAGTCGATGGCGTTCGGCCTGCGATGTTAGCGCGGCTGCTGCAGACCGTTTTGCGGCGCGGACGAACTGCTGCACAATCTGCAGTGCGTTCATCCGCTGACATAGATCGGCTGAAAAGGGCTCTCGCGCTCGAAAGAAGCGGACAAGCCGGCGCGGCTGAGCGCTTGTATCGGGATTTGCTGCGCGACGCGCCCGATGATGCCGATGTCTCACATCTTCTGGGAAACGTTTTGCGGCGGCAGGGCCGGTTCAGCGAGGCAATCGAGTTTCTGCGATGCGCCGTTCGAGGCTCACCGCCGTCAGCCATCGTGCATTTCCACCTGGGCGAAACGTATGCGCGAGCTGATGACAACGCGCATGCGACCGAATGTTACCGGCGCGCGCTCGAAGTGGATGCCTCCTTCGCGCCCGCTGCGCGCAGTCTCGGCAATGCGTTGCGCGCGTCGGGAGCACTCGACGCGGCCGCCGCCGCATACGAGCGCGCCATCGAGTTGAATCCCGAGTTGGCGGAGTTGCATATCGCGCTGGGCGACACGCTGCGCGAACTTGGGCGGCGGGAAGATGCGCTTGCGGCGTGCATCCGCGCGACGCAACTGCAGCCCGCATCGGCTGATGCCCACATCCAGCTTGGTCACGCGCTGCACGAGCTGGGACGCGTCGAACCCGCCCTCGCCGCTTATCGTTGCGCCGTCGAGCTACGTCCCGACCAGCCGGAAGTTCACTTGCATCTGGGCGGCGCAATATTTTCCAATGGTCTGGGCGGCGACGCGGCGGCACCGCATTTCCTGCGCGCCCTCGAGTTGCGCCCGGACTTTATACAAGCACGGTTTAATCTCGGTTTGACGCAACTTGCGGGCGGCGATCTCGCAGACGGCTGGCAGAATTTCGAGTTGCGTTATGAAGAAAAACTCGGTGCGCGGCGGGTGGCGAGAGCCGCATTGCCGCAGCCGCAATGGAAGGGCGAAGACTTGCGCGGGAAATCGCTGCTGGTGTGGGGAGAGCAGGGCGTGGGCGACCAAATCCAGTTCGCCGGGCTGCTGCCCGAGCTGCTCGTACAAGCGTCGCGTCTGACCATTGTTTGTCTGCCCAAATTGAAACCACTGTTCGCGCGCTCGTTTCCAGCGGCTGTCGTTACTTCGGAACTGCCCTTGGATGCGAGCGGCGATGATTTCGATTTCCAGTGTTCAGCCGGCGGGGCGGCGCAATGGTTGCGTCCTGCTATCGGAAGTTTTCCAACCCGGCGCGGCTATCTGGTTGCCGATGCTGCGCGCGTCGTTTACTGGCGTGAGCGTTTAGACGCACTCGGCGCTGGGCTCAAAATCGGATTCAGCTGGCGCAGCCATGATTTGCGCGGCGATCGCGTACTGGCTTGCTCAAATATCCTCGACTGGGCGCCGTTGTTCAGCATTCCGGGTGTGCACTGGATATGCCTGCAGTATGATGACTGCGTAAAAGAACTCGCTGCGGCACGCGGTAAATTAAATGCCAGCCTAATGGATTTCCCCGAAATCGATCTGCGCGATGACCTAGACGAGACAGCGGCGTTGATGACCGCGCTCGATTACGTGATTTCGGCGCCGACCACGGTCAGCGTGCTCGCGGCTGCGCTCGGCGTTAAAACCTGGCAGATGACGTACGGCTACGATTGGCAGACGCACGGCACCGACCGTAATCTGTGGTTTCCGGCGATGCGCCAGTACCGACGCAGCTGCTTTGAGCGCTGGGAGGCAGTGACCGCGCGAATGGCGTTGGAGCTCCGCGAAAAGGTGAGAGCGCATGGACGCTGACAGATATTCAGCGCGTTACCTGGGAATTATTGCGGCGCGCGCCGGTTCAAAACGCTTGCCGGGCAAAAATCTGATGCCACTTAATGGCAAGCCGTTGATCTCCTATACCCTCGATGCAGCGCGCGCTGCACAACGCCTCGACGCGCTGGTCGTCTCGACGGACAGCCGTGAAATCGCGGATTATGCGTTGTCCCAGGGCGTCGACCCCCAAGGCTTGCGTCCCGTGGAGATCGCCAGCGACACGAGCCCGATCATCGAAGCGCTGCTCGATGCGCTCGGCAAATTCCATTTGCGCCATCCGCCGGTAGACGCTGTCGTATTGTTGCAGGCGACCTCGCCCTTGCGCCGGGGCCGTCACATCGACGAAGCTATCGCGCTCTTTGAGTCGACAGGCGTCGATACGGTCACCTCGATACGTACAAGCAAGGAACACCCATATTGGCACTGGCGGCGGGAGAACGAACGCTTGACGCCCTACTATTCACGCCGCGAAATGGTGCTCGATCGCCACGAGATGCCCCCGGCTTTTGTCGAGAACGGCGCCGTCTATGTGATCCGGCGCAGTGTCCTCGAGGCCGGCCGGATCTACGGGGACACGGTTGCGGGCTTTGAAATGCAAGGGCAAGACTCGGTCGACGTGGATACCGAACTCGATTTTAAATGGGCGGCGTTTCTGCTCGACGCCAAGGACGCTTCGCCGGGGCAGCGATGAAACGCCGCTTGCTCGCCGTGACGGGTAGCCGTGCCGAGTATGGTTCGATGCGGCCGGTTTACAGGGCGCTCGCCGCGCACCCCGCGATAGAGATCGACCTCGTGGTAACCGGCATGCATCTCGCGCCGGCATTCGCCGCAAGTCTTGCTGAAATCGAACGCGATGCGATTTGTCCCTTGCATATCGCGAAAATAGACGCCGGCGATACGGCAGACATGGCGCGAACACTCGGCGCTCAGATCGCCGCGCTGGCGCCTATCATGGACGCCCTTGCGCCGGACGCCGTATTGCTGCAGGGCGACCGGGGTGAAATGCTGGCGGCGGCGATAACGGCCGCGCACCGCAATACAGCCGTGGCGCATATGTCGGGTGGTGATCGCACCGGCTCGATCGACGACTCAATCCGCAATGCGATCACCAGCTTTGCGCATGTGCATTTGACGACGTGCGCGAGCAGTTCCGAACGCCTGCTGGCAATGGGTGAGGCGCCGCAGCGCATCTTCGAGGTTGGCGAGCCGGCGCTGGATGTGATCCGCACCTTGCAGCCGTTGTCGCCTGACGAGTTGGCTGCCCGCTTCGGAATCGACATAAGCCAGCCATTTGCCCTCGCCACGCAGCACCCGGTTACGACCGAGGCGGCCGACAGTGCGGCCCAGGTCGTCGCTACCTTGCACGCGCTCGAGACGCTTGAACTGCAGACACTTTTTACTTATCCCAATACGGATTCCGGCAGCGCCGGGATCATCTTCGAACTCGAAGCCTGGCATAGCCGTGGCTTTTTGCGACTGGTGCCGCACGTCGGCCAGCATGCGTACTTGAGCTTGATGAAAGCAGCGGCCGTGATGGTTGGCAATTCGAGCAGCGGCCTGCTCGAAGCCGCCTCGTTTCATCTGCCGGTCGTCAATATCGGCACGCGTCAGCATGGCCGCTTGCGGCCGGCCAACGTGATCGACGTCGGTTACGACACTGCCGCTATCCGGCGCGCGATCGAGTATGCGCTGCACGATGAGACTTTTCGGCGCACGTTGAGCCTCGTCAACAATCCCTACGGCGACGGCGCTTGCGCAGGCAGGACAGCGGACATCCTGGCAAACTTGTCCTTGGGACCTGCGCTCATTGCCAAATGGCTCGCTGCACCTCCATCGTTCCTCGGCTGAATGGAATTCACCGTACTACATGCACACGGCGCGGACGGTGAGCGCTGGCTGCGTCTGGTCGAACGGCTCGAGCCGCAGCATCAGGATCTCCATTTTTTCCCCCAATATCTGCGCATCTATGAGCAGTCGCAAGGCACCAGCGCCCGCCTTGCATTCTACGGCGACGGCGAAAGCTACGTCATTCAAGCCTACATGGTGCGGCCGCTCAAACATTTGCCGTTCATGGCGCAAGCCGGCCTGCAGAGCGCCGATATTGCCAGTGTGTATGGATATGGCGGTCCCGTGTGGCGCGCGGGTTCAGCCGCTGCGGCGAAAGGCCTGTTCGAAAGTTTCGACCGCCATTTCAGAGAGCATTGCCGGCATGAAAAATACGCCAGCGAATTTTGCTGCCTGCATCCTCTGCTCGGGAATCATGTAATGGCCGCGTCCTCGCCGTCGATCGCGCCGCTCATCGAAAAATCCGTGGTCGTGATCGATCTCAGGTACGACGAGCGCGCGTTGTGGGGCCAGCTCAACAGGGGAAAGAAAAGCGGCATCAACAAAGCGCGCCGTAGCGGTGTGACTATCCGGCAGGTTGCACCTGAGCCCGTCAACCTCCAGCTTTTTTCACGCCTGTATCGCGCAACCATGGAGCGCCACAACGCGGCGCCAAAATGGTTTTTCGAAACCTCGCATTTCGCCGACTGCGTAGCCGAGCTTGGAGAGCCGAAAACGGCCTTGTTTTTCGCCGAGGTGGCGGAAGAAGTGGCCGCCGCCGTCCTCGTGTTGCTCGACGAGACGGTCGCTTATTATCACTATGCAGGCTCCGACGCGCGATATTCGGCGCTGCGCCCGGCCAATCTTCTGGTCTATGAAACCGCGCTCTGGGCGAAGCGCATGGGCAGGCTCTGCTATCATCTCGGCGGGGGATTGACCGCCGGTACCGAAGACACGCTGACGCGGTTCAAGTCGGGTTTCAGTCCCGAGGCAAGACCGCTCTATGTGTACGGCCGCATCCATGATGAAACCACTTACCGAGCCCTCTGCGAGTTCAAACGCGAGCACGAAAAAAAAGCCGCTGCCCCCGTGATCGAGCAAGATTATTTTCCGTTTTACCGGCGCTGAGCGATGCATTTCGAGAGCGCCGACTTCGACTTTCAGCGGGCCGACACGACGGTTGTCATCGGCGAGGCCGGGGTCAATCACAATGGCGACGCCAAGCTGGCGCGAACCCTGATCGATACTGCGAAGGAATGCGGGGCCGACATCGTTAAATTCCAGGCCTTCCGCGCTGAAAAAGAGATCAGCCGCTACGCCCCCAAGGTGCAATATCAGATAAGCACTACCGGCAAAGAATCGAACCAGTTGGAGATGTGCCGCGCGCTTGAACTCGATGCGCAGACGCTCAAAGATTTGAGAGACCACTGCAAAACCGTGAGCATGCCCTTTTTGTGCTCGGCATTTGACTTCGACAGCGTCGATGTGCTGGCCGACAGTCTCCGGCTGTCTGCCATCAAGATCAGCTCCTCCGAGGTTACCAACCTGCCGCTACTCGAATATATCGGAGCTAAAAAAATCGGCGCTATTCTGTCGACGGGCGCGAGCACGCTGGCGGAAGTGGGTTGTGCGATCGATGCTTTGCGCCGGGGCGGATGCCCGGAGTTGGTACTGCTCCACTGCGTGAGCAGTTATCCGGCTCCGATTGCGCAGGCCAATTTGCGCGCAATGCACACGTTGCGCCACGAGTTTGGATTGCCGACCGGGTTTTCCGACCACACGCTCGGCATCGATGCCGCGATTGCCGCTGCCGCGCTCGGCGCGTGTGCGGTAGAAAAGCATTTCACGCTCGATCGAAACATGGTCGGCCCCGATCACGCCGCGTCCGTCGAACCGGGAGAATTGCGCGCGCTCGTCGCGGGCGTGGCCGCGGCCAATCAGGCGCTCGGCGACGCTGAAAAAAAACCGGCGCCTTGCGAGCTGGATGGACTGCCGCTCATTCGCAAAAGTCTGGTCGCCGCCCGCGATCTTGCGGCGGGCACCCGCATCGAGCGCGCGATGGTCGAAATAAAGCGCCCCGCCGGCGGTATAGAACCCGCGGCGCTCGACCAGCTGATCGGCAAACGTCTGGTTCGCGATCTCGATGCGGACCGGCCTTTCCGGTGGAGCGACTTCGCGTGAGCGAGAGCAGGTAATGACCTGGGACGCCGTCTGGGAAGATATTTATCGCAGCCGCGAATGGGGCCGCTATCCGCCGGAGGAACTGGTCCGGTATCTGGCGTGCACTTACTATGGCGAGCCGGCGCGTGCATCGGTCAAAGTCCTCGATCTGGGATGCGGACCTGGCAGCGGCGCGAGCTGGCTGGTTGCGCGCGAAGGCTTCAGTCTATGCGGCATCGACGGTTCGCCGACCGCGATAGCCAAGGCACGCGCGCGATTGGCAAAGGATGGATTGGCGGTTGACTTTCGCGTGGGCGACATCGCTGAATTGCCGTGGCCCGCCGGTTTTTTCGACCTCGTGCTCGATAACGGCTGCCTCACCTGCAACGCGGAACGCGAAGCGGCGACTGCGATCGGGGAAATCCACCGCGTATTGAAAGCAGGCGGCCGGCATTTTTCGATTACGCCGAGGGCCGGATGTTGGGGTGACGGCGAGGGCGAACGAATCGATGCAACGACGATGCGGGCGATCGCTGTCGGGCCGTTCGCCGGCTTGGGAAGCACGCGCTTTGCGACTTTGGAGAGCCTGGAACGGCTTTATTCTGCGTTCCATGATCTTGAAGTCGAATACAGTGCGCGCTCCGAGATGTCCCGCACCAAAGAGATCTCGCATTGGATCGTCAATTGCCGCAAGTAAACCGCCAGGCGTTCGCGCATGTATTCCGATGAGCTGAAGAAATTCGTCGTCGAGCGACGCGCCAGCTTGCGCGATGCGATGCAGGCGATCAACGACAACTGGCGCGAGATTGCGCTGGTCGGTGACGCCGGCGGCGCCATTGTCGGCGTCGTGACTGACGGTGATATCCGGCGCGGATTGCTGGCGGGCATGACGCTCGAAGCAGACATCGACAAAGTCATGACCACTGCGTTCATCTCGGCATCGCCTGAAATGGACCGCAGCGGCGTGCTCGACCTCATGAAGGCGGCCAGCGTGCGGCACGTGCCGGTGATCGATGCCAACCGGCGCCTTGTCGGCATACATTTTCTCGATGTTCTGCTCGGTACCGACCGTAAGCCCAACGCCGCCGTGATTATGGCGGGCGGCGAAGGTCGGCGTTTGCGGCCGCTGACCGACCGCACGCCCAAGCCGATGATCTGCGTGGCGGGACGGCCGATCCTCGAGCGCATCGTACTGCTGCTTGTCGGCTATGGCGTGCGCGACATTTATATCGCCGTAAATTACCTTGCCGAAACGATCGTCAACCATTTCGGCGACGGCGGCCGGTTCGGCTGCCGTATTCAGTATTTGCGGGAAAACATGGCGCACGGCACGGGCGGCGCCTTGTCGCTGCTGCCGGTTATGCCATCGGACCCGTTGATTGTCATGAACGGGGACCTCGTTACCCAAATTGATATTTCGCGATTACTTTCATTTCATTTGCGACAGGGCGTGGCAGCGACCATCGCGGCGCGGCATTACCAGACCGAAATCCCTTATGGCGTCGTGGAGCAACGCGATGGCCGGCTACAGGAACTCGTCGAGAAACCCACGGCGGACTACCTGATCAACACCGGCATATACGTGCTTGAGCCGGCAGTCTTGCCGCTCGTTCCCAAAAAGACGTTTTTTCCGATCACCGAACTCTTCGCCATGCTGCTGTCGCGCCAACAGCCCGTGGCGGTCTATCAGGTGGAAGAAGACTGGATAGACGTCGGCCGGCGCGAAGAGCTTGCCCGCGCCGAAAACGGCGAGGCCGGCTAATCAGGAACCGAGAGGCAAGCGCCTCAGTTCGATCGTTTTAACTTTTGCTTTGACCGGCGGTGGATCGCGATACAGCGTGGCCGGGGCGCCCGCCGCGATATTGTGGTGTCTGCGCCACAACTCTTCGTATTCGTGGATTCGGGTCCAGTCCAGGTTCAGCATGAGTTCGCGCAGGCCCAGCAGCTCGACCGCGTTGAAATTATGTGAAATGACGCCGCTGATTTTGGTCGCGTCGCCGAGGTCGAGCAGGTAGCGCTCGAGATCGCCGCCATACTGCGCGAGAATGTGGGTGCGATAGGTAGTGAACCACTCGGACCCCGGGTACGCAGTCGCGTAGAACGGTTTCACCACGATGCCCAACTGTTCCCACGCGCGGATATTGTCGTAGATCGACGCGAAATCTTCGCTCGGAAAACCAATAATCTGGTTCGGCACCGGACGGATGCCTGCTTCCAGGGTCCAGAAAAAACTCCGGAGATTGTGCGCGGGCGTGGTGCCCTTGCCCATTCGTTTGAGGATTTGCGAGGAAAACGATTCGTACCCGTAGACGAGCGACGCGCAGCCCGCTTGGCGCATCGTCTTCAAAATCTCCGGATTGCAGAGCGTTGCATGGCTGGTGCCGTCCCAATGCACGCCGCGGCAGTTGGCATCGTGCTCAATGCCATCGCGAACGCAGGTGGGTTGCAGACCCGCGGCGATCCACAGGCGGCAGATTTCGGCGAGCCAGGTGCGCTTCGATGCCGCATCCATCGTCATCAGGTTTTCATCCAGAAACGCAATGTAGTCGACGTCGAACCGCTCATACGCATAGCGCGCCATTTCGACCACGTATTGCGGGCTGTGATAACGAATATCCCGGCTGTAATTGCCGGGCTCGTCGAAAGCAACCCGCGTTTCGCCTTGGGCATCGGTCTCATAGCGCATGTCGCCTGAGATGCCCAGGTGATAACAAAAGCGGCAAATCAGCGAGCAGCCATAGCTAGCGTTGATGTCGAGGCGTCGGCGCGACAGCATGCCTTCAACGGAGAAAAGCATTTCGCTGTTCTTGAAATACACCTCATCGAGCGGGAATAACTCCCATGCCGGGTAAGGCAGGCTGTCGAGATCGCGCAGCAACGGACGTTTGGGCGACAACATCAGCGCGCCGTCGGCCGCGCGCGAAATGGTACCCGCAATGTTATTCCACGCGCGCGCGCCGGAGTCAAACATCGTGAGGATTTCGGGGAATGTCACGTAGGCCTCGCCGACCACGCCGACATCGACGGCCGGCAAGAGACGCATGATGTCATGCGGCAGCGAGGTGAGAACGCCGCCGCCGAGCACGATCAGGGCATGCGGACACAAGCTGCGTGCAAGCAGCACGATCGACTTGATTGACCCATAGGTCGTGGAAATCCCGCCGACGGCGACGACGTCCCAGGCGTCGGCAGTCAGCGCCTGGGCAGTGACCTGGTCGCCGCGCCGCCATGCATTCTCGTCGTAGATCTGGACCTGGTGGCCGGCGCGGATGCTGATTGCGGCCAGCATGGCAATGCCGTACGGCACGTGGCGGGGAACGTCTTCGGCACGCACCACCGGATTGATGAAGAGTACTTTGGCCATGGCCGCTAGTGCTGGCTCCGCGCGATGAAGTCTTCGATGGTCGCCACGATTACCGGCTCCCCGAACAGGATGCCGCCGCCCGTGCAGTTATAAGTCGCGCAATCCGCATCGGCCGCAAGTTCGAGGAACGCGGTGCGAAACCACAAATAGGCGGGATCGGTGTAGAACCACTGGCCGACGTGCGGATTGAAAATACGCACGTATAGCGCGTCCAGATTGTCCTCGCCGACAAGCTCGAGCGCCTGGCGATAGTATTGCGTGTTCAGGTACGGGGTATCCGCATAATATGAAAAATCCATTCCAGTCACGGCGACATCGCGCCGTCCGAGCACGGCATCCGCGATCATCCAGCATGCCGTGCCGACGTTGCCGCCGCAGTTGATCAACGGCAGCCGGTTCGATTCGAACAACCGGCGCGAGCGGCTGTCAGGCAAGTCCGGGTCATCGATCATCGGATTGAACCAGTAAATCTGCATCCCGCATTCGATCACGCGCCGGACTACGCGCTCGCCCGCCGAGGTGGAAAGCGCGATGCGCATGGCAGGACCGTGGCGCGCGAGCAGGTCCAGCAGTTCGCGGTTGGTGCGCAGTTCGTCATGAAACAAATCGTCCATGTCCTGCCGGCGAAAATAATCATCTTCGAGCGCACCGGCGTCGAGCGCGGGATCACCGAACCAGCGCACGATGCTCGAGTCGTGCGGATCGAGCGTGACCACCAGATCGGGCACGATTCCATTGCGCAGGCAGCGCAGAATGGCGCTGTCGGTCGCGATCACGGCGCCATCGAAGGCGGCATTGCGCAGTGCGGGGAACGGGTTGACCCTGTGCATGCTCGGGCCCGCTGCAATCACGATGGCGCGGTTCGATTTGCCTAGGCTCGCGCCGCGTAATTCAGCAATGCTGCGTCCAGCGCTCAGAAAAGGCAGATTGCGCGCGGCGTTGGCGAGCGCGATCGGCGCATTGTATTCGTCGGTGAGCGCCGCCATGCGCGGCTGCAGCGCGCGCGCGAGCGAGCCAGGCTCCAGACGTGCGGCAAGGTCGGCGGGCAGCGCGCTATTTGGCTGTCTTGCCATGCGGCGAGGCAAGGTCCCAGACAACTTTCTTTTTTGCGACGAAAGTAATGCTGCCGCCGAGCCGCTTCAATGCCGCGCTCTCGAATTGGTCTTCGAGACTTTTCACTGGCGGTTCGTCGAGCACCGGCTTGGCGACCGTAAAATTGCCTTTGAGCAGATTGTCCATATCGTTTCCCCTCGCGGTCATCAGGCGCTCTTCGAGCGCCCGGCTATGCTACTACACCAAGTGGCGCTCTGGCTGCAGCCCGCCGGCGGGCATCAAATGGGCGCTGCTCGGCAAATTCACGATGCGCCGTTCGAGGCTCTCGGCAACAGCTAGATCCATGCGCGGACAATCGCAGTACATCGGCAGATGATGCATGAGCGTCCACGCCGGGCGCGCCTGTATGCCGTGGCGATTGAGCGCCTTGAGAATTTCATCCCGGTGGCCGGCATCATCCTGCGCTAGCAGGCAGGTGTTGAGCCAGTGATTGCTGCCCGCATGCGCTACGGGACTGAAGAAGGACGCTTCTTTCACGATCACAAACGCCGCGCGATAGCGTTCGGCGAGCGCGCGCTTGCGCTCCAGTAGATCCGAAAATTGCTCGAGCTGGGCGCAGCCGAGCGCTGCATTCAGGTTCGGCAGCCGATAGTTATAGCCGACTTCGTCGTGCTCGAAGCCGCTGGCAGTGTTCAGGCGCGCAGTCGTGCTCAGGTGGCGCGCGCGCCGCGCCAACGCCAGGTCGTTCGTCAGCAGCGCGCCGCCGCCGCCGGTGGTGACGATTTTGTTGCCGTTAAAACTCAGGGCTGACAACAAGCCGTGGTTGCCGACAGGCCGGCCGCGATAAGTTGCGCCCAGCGCTTCCGCGGCGTCCTCGATTAACGTGAGGTTGAATCGCCGGCACAGCGTGACGAGCGCATCGAGTTCGGCCGGGTTGCCGAACGTGTGCATCACGATCAATGCGCGTATGCGCCTGCCGGTCGCGCGGTTGTAGCACCCGTCGCGGCGCAAGTCGGCAGAGTGTTCGAGATACTGCTCGAGCTTGACGGCATCGACGCCGAGCGTGGTGGCATCGCAATCGACGAAGTGCGGCACGGCGTTACAGTAGCTGACGGCGTTGGCGGTGGCGACGAAGGTGAGCGTTGGGAGCAGGACTTCGTCGCCCGTCTCTACGCCTGCCAACTCGACGCACAAATGCAGTGCTGCGGTACCGTTGACCACCGCGATTGCATGGGCGGCGCCGGTCAGTCTTTCCAGATCGCGCTCGAACCGATTGACGAATGCGCCGAGGGAGGAAACCCAGCCGGTATCGATGCACTCACGCAGGTATTCGCGCTCCCTGCCGCCGAACGTCGGTTCGTGCAGCGCTGCGCCGCCGGCCGGCAGACAATCCATGCAGGCCTGCAAGATGCCCGAAGCCGCCCCGCTCATATCGCGTAATCGTCCTTGCGGTACCAGGCAAGGTTGGCGGGACGGGTGAACCAGTCGACCGTCGCTTCGATTCCCTGCTGCAGGCCCGCGCGCCCGCCGTAACGCGGTGCATAGTCCAGCAGGCGACGCGCCTTGTCGGCATTGGCAACGAGACGCGCAACTTCGCTCGCCTGCGGCCGCACCCGCGCCGGGTCGGACACGATGGGTGTGTCCTTGCGCATCACGCCGGCGATCATGCGGGCGACCTCGCCGATCGAGATTTCAAATCCGCTGCCCACGTTGATGACTTCGCCATAAGCCGACGAGGCTAAGGCCGCGCAAAATGCGCCGACCGTGTCCGCCACGTAATTAAAATCGCGCGTCGGTTCCAGCGCCCCAAGCTTGATCTCGCGCGCGCCATTGGCGAGCTGGCTGATGACGGCAGGGATGACAGCGCGCGCAGATTGGCGCGGTCCATAGGTATTGAACGGGCGCAGGACGATGACCGGCAGGCCGTAGGTTGCATGATAGGCGAGCGCTAATTGGTCAGCCGCGATTTTGGTGGCCGCATAAGGCGACTGGGCGAGCAGCCGGTGATTCTCATCGATCGGCACTTGCTGGGCGCTGCCATAAACCTCGCTGGTCGACGTATGAATGATCTTTTCGACGTTCAGCTCGCGCGCCGCTTGCAGCACATTGAGCGTGCCCGACACGTTGGTATCCACATAGCTTTGCGCGGCGAGGTACGAGTACGGAATGCCGATCAATGCGGCCAGATGCATCACGTACTGGCTGCCCTGCATTGCGCGCCGCACGACGGTCGTGTCGCGCACGTCGCCCGTGATCACCTCGACGGATTGCATTACCCGCGCGTCGATCTGATCCAGCCAGCCCCAGCGGCCAAAAGAGTTGTAGAGCGACAATGCGCGCACGCGATGGCCGGCGGCCACCAGCGCTTCGACGAGATGCGAACCAATGAATCCGTCCGCACCGGTTACGAAAGTCGTTTTGTCCATGGCGTGGGAGACGGTTATTGTCGGGGCCGCCGGCATTTCAACTTTTTCGGCGGCAGGACCGGCAGCCCGTCGACGGACATATTAGCATCACGGTGAATACGAATGCTTTACAATTCAAGTGTCAGCGGTGTGAGCGGCGCCGCCAGCGCCTGGACTAAAACGCCGCGATCGACACGCTGTGTCCGGGGCGGAATGTCATGACGATTCCTATAAAAATCTACATCGGTTTCGATCCGCGGGAAACCATCGCATTTCATGTGCTCGCGCACAGCATCCATGTGCGGTCGTCGTTGCCGGTCAGCATCACGCCTTTAATGTTGGACCAGCTGCGGCAGGCGCTGACGCGCGAACGTCATCCATTGCAGTCGACGGATTTTTCTTTTTCGCGTTTTCTGACGCCGTTTTTGTCGGAATATGCCGGCTGGTCGGTATTCATGGACTGCGACATGCTGATGCGCGATGACATCGCTCGCCTGTATGCGCTGCGCGACGAGCGCTACGCGGTCATGGTAGTCAAGCACGATCATGTGCCTAAAGAGGCGGTCAAGTTTCTCGATCAACCGCAGAGTGCTTATCAGAAGAAGAACTGGTCGAGTGTGATGCTCTTTAACAACGCGCGTTGCCGCGCTTTGACGCCTCACTATGTGAATCACGCATCGGGTCTAGAGCTTCATCAGTTTAAATGGCTGGGGAACGATGACCTCATCGGACAGATTCCCGCACGCTGGAATCACCTGGTTGGTTATGACGCGCGCAGAGAGGACGCCGCGCTAGTGCATTACACGCTTGGCGGTCCGTATTTCGATGAGTTTCATGATTGCGAATATGCGCAGCAGTGGCGCGACGAACTGCAGTACATGCTGTGCGTCGAGCAACGCGAAGTGAACGGCCGGCGATAATCTTAATTCTCGGCATGCTGACACGATCAATCCGGAATTGGTGGTTATCGTTGGCGGGCCACAGCCAGCCGGCGGTTGAGTCTCCACTCGCAGTGCAGCGTACCGTTTATAAGCCATCGGCGTGGTTCTGCGCGGGGTGGAAGTTCGTTTGCGCCGATGATCGCGCGGCGCTTGCACGGACGTTGGAGACGAGCATTGCGAGTTTGCAGGATCCGGTAGAACACACATGCCTGCAAGCGGGCCTCTCGTTGGTGCATGGCGAGGTGCAAGCGGCTGCAGCGACTGCTTCTATTGCGATCGTGGCGCGCGCCGATTTCCCGTTCGCTTATGTCCTTCGGGCGCGTGCATTGCGCGCCCAGGGAATGCATAGCGCGGCGCTGGCTGAATTCAAGCGGGCGGGAGAGCTCATCCCCGACGATGCTCAAACGCTGGTCGAGCAGGCACAAGAGCACCTCGCGCTTGGTGAAACCGCCGATGCACGCGATTGCTATTACCTTGCGCTTGCCCATGCGCCTGACCATCCCGCGGCCTTGCTCGGTTTTGCGCGGATGCTGGGCGAGTCAGGTGATTCACGTGCAGCGCTCGAGCAAATACGTCATGCCGCACATGTAGCGCCGCTTGACGCGGAGATACAATTTGAGTCGGCATTACTGCATCGTCGATGCGACAATCTCGCGGGTGCCGTAGCCGCCTACGAACGTGGACTTAATCTCGCGCCCAACGATTTTGCCGCCTGCACGAACCTCGGCTTGCTTTACTTGAGCCGGCTGGGCGACCCGCGCAGCGCGCAGCGCTAGTTGGAGCGCGCTCAGTGGATGATGCCCAACAACAGCGAGAGTTGGAGCGCGCTTAGTCGACGACGACCAACAGCAG
>JANXRI010000408.1 GCA_025353085.1 Betaproteobacteria bacterium | reverse complement strand
TCACCTCGTGCGTCGCGGTGACATCCAGCGCGCCGCGGCCGCCAATGTGTGTGTCGAGCTGGAACTGCTGCGAATACACACGGTAGCGATCGGGGAATCACGAGCGTCGTTGCAATGCGCATCGAGAGACTGATGCCCGCGGCGTCGAGCCCGCGCAGGCGCGCGCCTGACGCAACCGCCGCAAGTAGCGAGGCCTGCCCGTTCTGATGCGCCAGCGGCCGCGGCGTGAACGCAACATTAAAACGCGCGGCGAGATCGTAGCCGGCAATGAAAGCCGCGAGCATCTCGCGACCCGAACTGTTCGCGTGCTCGCCAATCGCGAGTACACCGGGCAAAACCTGCATCGCTGCCTGCCCGGTAACGAGCCGCAGACCTTCACAAAGTTCAATCGAGCGGCCGCCGATTCCATTCAGGAGCGCTGCGGTGCGCGGATCGTACGCCGGCCAGCCGTGCGCATACACGGTCGCCCCTGTACCGGCGGTGGACACGAGGCGTGCTCGCAACTCCCCAACTTCCGGACGCTGTGCGCCCGCGAGGATCACGCCGAGCGTGTCGAGCAGAACGAGCTTCGTATGACTCTGCACGGGCGCGGGCACATCGTCCCACTGCGTGCGCGCGACGAATCGCGCGAGTTCTTCAATTTGGCGGCCCATGGTTCTTTAAGTTCTGGAATCGGGCGTCAAAGCGAGTCGGCAGCTTGAGTGTGTACGCTTGGCAGCATGAACTCTCAACCGTGTTCCTCGATTCCAGCCTTCAAGACCGCGTTCATTCCACCTTGATCCCTGTCTGATGAATGATCGGCGTCCACTTGGCAATTTCAGCGCGCAGGAAACGCTCGAACTCGAGAGGCCGGTTGCCAACAGGCGTTGCGCCCTCCTGCGCCGCGCGGTCGCGCATGGCGGGCGTTGTCATGATGCGCGAAATTTCGGTGCTTAAGGTTTCGATGACGGCGGGCGGCGTGCCGGCAGGCGCGAGCAAACCAAACCAGCCTATGACTTCATAGTCTTTAAAGCCGGCTTCCATCACGGTGGGCACTTGAGGCAAAGCGGGCGTGCGTTCGCGAGTCGATACCGCCAGCGGGCGCAGACGTTTCGCCCGAATCAGCGACAGCACCGTTTCGATCGTGCTGAATGACACGGTCGCCTCCCCGCTCATCACTGCCGTCGCAGCGGCAGGTCCGCCTTTATAGGGCACGTGCGTCAGCTGCGTGTTGGTCTGGATCGCGAACAGCGCCCCCGCGAGATGCAGCGCGCTGCCCGGTCCCGACGAGGCATAGAATACTTCGCCCGGTTTGTTCCTGGCGATGCGCACGAGGTCCTGCAGATTTTTGACGGGCAAACTTGGCAGCACGAGGATGACATGCGGCACTCTCACGACTTGCGACACGGGCGCGAAATCCTTGAGCGAGTCGTAACGCAGCTTCGGATACAAACCCGGATTGAATGTAAACGACGCGGACGTCATCAGCAGCGTGTGGCCGTCGGCCGGCGCGCGCGCAACGAATTCCGTGCCGGTGGTCGAGCCGGCGCCGGGCCGGTTGTCGACAATGAACTGCTGGCCGAACACTTCGGAGAAACGCTGCGCGAGAATGCGCGCGAAAACATCGGTGCCTCCGCCCGGCGCAAACGGCGTCACGATTCGCACCGGCTTTTCGGGCCACTTCTGCGCCGCTGCATCCGGTGAAAAAACGAGCGCTGCCGCTACCCACATCAATGGACGGCTCCACGCGCCGATCGCTGCTGTCATGCGACAAGTGTTTCCGATGTCGTTCTCCACATAAAATTATAACGGTGTGCGAAGTTTCGCAGCGGCGCTCGATAACCGTGCAAAAACCGCCGCATCGCACGCAAGAGGGCGCATAAAAAACTTTTTTTAAACGTCGCGCATGCAGATTGAAATGTGGCACGTTCGCGCGCGGCGGTCAATGTGCGCATGGGCGTTGCCGCCTCTTCAACGACGCTCTGAAACAGGCACTTAAACACGCAAATTAGCGATGCTATACTCGATTACATTTTAGCCTTTACAAAGGATGCGCTCATGAGTTTATTCCGTTCAGTCCTGGTAGTCGGCGCTCTCGCAATGGCCACGTCCGCGTGCACCCAGATGCAGCAGATTCCCTACACCGTCGACGCGCATGTGCCGGTGACGCCGCAAACGGTCGCATGGGGACATCTGCCCGCGGGGCGCCAGCCGGTGTTGCGCGTGCGCTCGGGCCAGACGGTGTCAATGGATACGCTGTCGCATCAGGGCGTCAACAACGGGATGGATCCGGTCAAGTTTTTTGCGGCCGGCGGCGTGCGCGCGGATGAAATACTGCCCGATGCGCTCGAGATTTATCACAAGGCTGACCATCCGAAAGATTCGGGCGCGCATGTATTGACCGGCCCGATTTATGTGGAAGACGCAGAACCGGGCGACATGCTCGAAGTACGCGTGCGTGATTTGAAGTTTCGAGTGCCGTACGGCGTGAATAACAGCGCCAAGGGCACCGGGGTATTGCCTGAAGTGCATTCGAAACCGTATCCGAAAATTATCCGCTTCGATTTGCAGCGCAAGGTCGCGTTGTTTGCACCGGGCATCGAAGTGCCGCTTGCGCCTTTCATGGGCATCATGACCGTGATGCCGCCGGCGCCGCTCGCGAACACGCGGCCGCCTGGTATTTATGGCGGCAACATGGATTTTAATCGTTTGACCGCCGGCTCATCGCTGTATCTGCCCGTACACCAGACCGGCGCGTTGTTTTACACCGGCGATTCGCACGCGGTGCAGGGCGATGGCGAAATCAACGGCACCGCGATCGAAGCGTCGCTGACACCGGTGCTGCAATTTATCGTGCACAAAAGCGGCGGGCGCAGCATGAAATGGCCGCGCGCTGAAGATGCCGACAATTACTACGTGATGGGCATGGACCGCGATCTCGATGTCGCCCTCAAAGAAGCGGCGCAGGAAACGATTGCGTTTCTGCAGAAAGAGCGTGGCTTGTCAGCCGAGGATGCGTACTCGCTGGCGAGCATCGCTGTGAATTACGTGGTCGCTGAAGCGGTCGACGATGTGCTGATGGTGTATGGCGCGATACCGAAAAAAATCTTCACCACCAATCGCTCGTTCTGGGCGAAGCCCTAGCGCAATAATACGCGCCGCGTTATTCAAGCCTGGTGCCGGTCAGCTTAATCAGGTAGCCATACTTTTCGTAGTCGGACTTGATGCGCGCAGCGGTCTGCTCGGGCGTCATGTACCACGGCTCGAACGGCTCGAGCCGTGCTTTCATGTCGGGACTCGTCTGCGCTTTTTTGATTTCGGCATTGACCCAGTCGACAATCGCCTGCGACGTGCCGGCTGGCGCAAAAACGCCAACCCAGCCTCTGAATTCATAGCCGGGCACGCCCGCTTCAGCGACCGTCGGCGTAGTCGGAAACTGCGTCAATCGCGTATCCGAACTCACCGCGAGCAAGCGCAATCGCCTGGCCTCGAGTTGCGTGACCACCGCCGCCGGACTGCCAACCAGAAACTGCGTTTCTCCCGAAACGATCGCGGTGGTTGCCGGGCCGCCGCCTTTATAAGGCACGTGCGTCATCTGCGTCCTGGTCATCGAGGTGAGTAATGCGATCGCAAGGTGGGAGAAACTACCGCTGCCCGATGTAGCGTACAAAATTTTATTTGGATGCGCTTTAGAAAATGCGATCAATTCCTTCACCGTTTTAACCGGCAACGACGGATGCACGACGAGCAGCCCGGTCTGCGCGGAGAGCAAGCCGATGCCGACGAAATCCTTCAGCGTGTCGTACGGCAGTTGCTTGTAGATATGCGGATTGCCGACGTGGGTAGTCGAATGCACCATCAGCACGTAGCCGTCGGGCTTTGACTTGGCTACGATGTCGGCGCCGATGGTGCCGGATGCGCCGGGCCGATTGTCGATGACGAACTGTTGCCCCGTCGTCTCGGAGATTTTCTGGAAAATCAGTCGGCCCACGACGTCGGTAAGCCCGCCGGTCGGCCATGGCGTGATGACGCGCACGGGTTTACCGGGATAGGTTTGCGCCGCACCCATACCGCTGAAACAGGCTGCGACTGCAGTAACCAGGGAAATAACTACGAAGCGGCTGGATTGCATGGCGAGTGTCTTTCTAAAATTGCACCCACCGGTGGCAGCGGCTGCATCGAACGCACTTGGTGAACGCGATCGATGCAGCCGAGTATAACAACAGCACACTGCGCCACTGCCGGATCGATCTCCGGCGATGGGCGTGGACTACGCGTGCTCTGCGAGATGGCCCATCTTGCCGCTTTGGAAATCGGCGATTGCCTGCTCGATTTCCTTGCGCGTGTTCATGACGAACGGGCCGTAGCCGACGACGGGTTCGGCGAACGGCTCGCCGTTCAGTATCAGCAGCGTGGTGTTCTCGCGGGCCTCGATTGTAAATTCGTCGCCTGCGCGCTCGAGTACCGCAATCTCCGCTTCGCCGACATTCGTCCCGTCCGCGAGGCGCAGTTGTCCGCGCATCACGAACAACGCCGTCGTATAACCCGCGTGCACCTTAAATGTCGCGCGCGCGCCTGCTTTAATAGTCACATCCCAAACATTGATCGGGCTGAACGTGCGCGCCGGTCCCTGGGTGCCGTCGTACTCACCCGCAATCACGCGCACGAAACCCGCCTCGTCAGGCAATGCAACGCGCGGAATCTGCGCGTTCGTGATGCCCTGGTAGCCGGGCTGTGCCAGCTTGTCTTTGGCCGGCAGGTTCACCCATAGTTGTACCATTTCAAAAGCGCCGCCTTTCTTGGCGAAGTCCGGCCCGTGAAATTCCTCATGCACGAGACCGCCCGCCGCGGTCATCCACTGCACGTCGCCCGGGCCGATGATGCCGCCGCCACCGGTTGAGTCGCGATGCTCGACTTCGCCGTCATAGACGATGGTCACGGTTTCGAAGCCGCGATGCGGATGCTCGCCGACCCCCTTGCGCTCCGTCGTCGGCGGAAAAGTCGCCGGGCCCGCGTAGTCGAGCAGCAGGAAAGGTGAAAAGTCCGCCGCCCGTTCGGTGTACGAAAACACGCTGCGTACGGGAAATCCGTTGCCGACCCAATGACGTTTATCGTTGCGTTGGATGAACGATAATTTTTTCATGAACATATTCTCCTGTCCCGATTAACTCATTTATATGCGTGCAGTTCCGCGGTTTTGCAAGGGCCCTTAAACTGCCCACAGTTCAGCCGGCGCGTGAAGCCGTGCTACGGCTTGATGCGCCTGAGCAAGTGAAGCTGCTTTGCTCGCCGGGCTGATCGCCAGACCTTCCGCGTAGACGAACTCAATGTCCGTGATGCCGAGCAGCCCTAAAAAGTATTCAGGTACTCGCTCTGCGTATCCTGCGATGGCCGGCATAAAGGCCGAGGCGGCTCAGCGGTGGACGGTCAGCAATATGTCAACGTCGATCATCGCCGCGCGCGCCGGCTATGGCTATGGCTATGCGTGGTTTCCCGAATATAAAATCCGCGATGAACTCGAAGCGCGCACCCTGCAGGCATTGCCGCTGCGCGATGGCAGTGAACGATTCGTCCAACTGTATCTGGTCTACGCGGATCGCGACGCGGCCGGGTCCGGCACGCTGCGGCTCGGGGATATCATCCGCGAGGCGACGTCGTCCGCCTGTGCGAGAGCGAATGCGGCTGATGAAGGTCATGCGGATCACGCGGTCGGTTGAAATTCAGCCGGACTGGCAAAGTGTCGGCGCTTCGCTGGTTGATTACACGAAGATAAAAAAACGGGGCGAAGCGCGGCGTGGTGTCACGCCATGCTTCGCCCCGCGTATTCGAGCAGGATAGAAGTTAAAGCGGCTTGATTTCCACTTTGCGGAATTTAACTACGCCGCTGCCATATTGAAGCGCGATCGGACCCGCCGGGTTCCGTGCATCCTGCGCGCCATCGACTGTGACCTTGCCATTGAATAAAACTGTCATGCGCGGACCTTGAGCGATGATCTCCATGGTGCTCCATTGGCCGCCCGCTCTGGGCACCGGCGATACTTTGGCAACGTCGACGATGGCGCCGGTGCCGTAAGACTGATCGGGCCGGGTGTCGAAAATATTAACTTCGTACGCGTTCTTGGACGTGATCGTCTTGGGATCCGTGCACCTGATGAAGATACCGCTGTTGGCGGTATCGTCGACCCAGAATTCCGCGCGCAGCTGGAAGTCTTTGTACGATTGCTTGGAAACCAGGAAGCTGCTGGCGGGGCCACCGAGGTCGGCCTGCGCATAGCCGTCCTGCAGCCGCCAGTTTGCGTCGCCGATGCGGTTCCAGTTGTTCAAATTGGCGCCGTCAAACAAAGTCACCCATCCCGTTTGGGCCGGGCCTAAAGGCTGGTACGCGCAGCCCGCGATAAATGTTGCGGTGACAAGCAAGCCTGCAGCAATGGCGGATAAACGTTTCATGATTCCCCCTGTGACGTAAAAGAGTAAGCAGGCCGCT
Source organism: Betaproteobacteria bacterium (assembly GCA_025353085.1). Taxonomy (GTDB): domain Bacteria; phylum Pseudomonadota; class Gammaproteobacteria; order Burkholderiales; family SG8-41; genus PALSA-1004. The sequence goes on along the minus strand of JANXRI010000408.1, from coordinate 1,562 downwards.
GATATTCCCGCGGGGCAACGGCGTCTGGCGATCTCGAGTCGCTAAACCGGCACTGTACCGAGCCGGCGCAACGCACTGTGTGCGTCACAGGATAGGGCACGCCGCAACCGCACGTCAAGCCAATGCATCGACGCGTCCTTGCCGATCCGGCACCGCGCAACGAGCGGATGAACAGCGCTTCGCGCGCTTTGCCGATTGCGCTCCGCAGGTTAATTGAATAGCATCTCGGACTCGAGGTGGACGCATAAGCGCGAAACACGTGAAAAACGTGAAAAACGTGAAACAGTCGTTCCACCCTTGTCTCGCGATACCAATACATTACCAGGCGGAGAAATCATGCAAAAGATTTACAAGATTTTGATCATGGGCGCATCGTACGGTTCGTTGTTGGGAACCAAGCTTGCGCTCGCGGGCCATTCGGTGCACTTGATATGCCTGCCCGCCGAAGCGGATTTGATCAACAGCGAGGGCGCGATCGTGCGCATGCCGATCAAAGGCCGCGAAGGACTGGTCGAAATCAATTCAAAAAAGCTGTCTGGCAAGATGAGCGCCGGCGGCACGCAGGGCGTCAATCCGGGTGACTACGATCTCGTCGCGCTCGCAATGCAGGAGCCGCAGTATCGTTCGCCGGGCGTGCGTGAACTGCTCGACGCGGTCGCCAAAGCGAAAGTGCCGTGCATGTCCATCATGAACATGCCGCCGCTGACTTACCTAAAGCGCATCCCGGGCGTCGATGCAGATAAGTGCCGCGACTGCTACACCGACCCGACCGTGTGGGACAACTTCGATCAGAAACTGATGACGTTGTGCAGCCCCGACCCGCAGGCATTTCGCCCGCCGGAAGACAAGGTGAACGTGCTGCAGGTGCGTCTGCCGACCAACTTCAAGGCCGCGCGCTTCGATTCCGACGCGCACACCGGGATACTGCGGCAGCTCGAAAAGGACATTGAAGCAGTGCGCTTCGAAACCGGCGCGGGAAAAATCGAACTGCCGGTCAAGTTGAAAACGCACGAGTCCGTCTTCGTGCCGCTCGCCAAATGGAGCATGCTGATCGCCGGCAACTACCGCTGTGTACAGAAAGATGCGGCGCGCTCGATCAAGGAGGCCGTCCACACCGACCTCGAAGCAACGCGCGCCGTCTACAACTGGGTTGTCAAGTTATGCGTGTCGCTCGGCGCTGCCGAAAAAGACCTCGTGCCGTTTGAGAAATACGCGAATGCTGCACTGTCGCTGGGCAGCCCGTCGTCGGCCGCGCGCGCGCTCTTCGCTGGCGCGCCGAACATCGAGCGCGTCGATCGCCTCGTGCAAACTATCGCGAAGCAAAAAGGGCTGCAGTCAGACGTGCTGGATCAAACCGTCGCAATGGTAGATGCGCGCCTCGAAATGAATCGCAAGGCTGTCAAATAAGCGCCTCTGTACCGGCATGCGCTGGCCGCGCCCCGCGGCGGCCCGTTGGTGAATAAAGTAATCTTGCCGCTGGTCGTCTATGCGGCGGCGTGCTGCCCCGCCGCCGCGCAGACGTATCCCACCAAGACGGTGCGCGTCATCGTACCTTATTCAGT